>CAYWTU010000933.1:0-1827 GCA_964461275.1 uncultured Pirellulales bacterium
GCGGTGCTTAGTCGTACTTTGCAGTGCATCCTGGCCGAACAAGGATTCACCGATCAACCGGTAGGCGGCTGCTCGACGGCATCGCCGGGGCAAGCCGCGCCGCGAGCCGGCGAGCCGGCGGAAGGCGAGGTGACGCGGATTGTGCAATCGGTCGTGGCCGAACTGAAACGCCGGGGCTACGTGGATTAGAGGCGCCCGACCGCGACGTCACCCCTCGGGAAGCTCGTCTGGCAACTCGGACTGGTCGGCCGGTAGCAGGGCGCAGTGGGCCAGGACAAACCGCTTGACTCCGACCGGCGAATCGAACTGCACCGTGGCGTGGCGGAGGTAGGGGCTGTCGCCGATTTCCTCGACGCGCCCGAACCCGTACTCGGGATGGATCACTCGCTGGCCGGCGTAAAACGCCTCCGGCGGCAACCGCTGTGGAGCTGCCTGCCCCGCCGCCAATTGAGCGCCGGTAATCAATGTCGGCTGGGCGGCGAGAGGTTTCTGTCGTGGCGGCCGCGGGCGCTCGAACGTCGGCGCCGAGATCGAGCTGACGCCGCCGGGTTGCTGCAATCGGATCTCAGCGCGGGGCAGTTCGTTGAGGAAAATGCTGGGGGCGACGGTGTAGACGTGACCCCGAAAATTTCGCCTTTGTGCCAGCGTCAAATGCAGCTCCTCTTGGGCTCGTGTCATTCCCACGAACAACAATCTGCGTTCCTCCTCGCGCTGCGCATCGTCCTCCTTGGCTCGGTCGTGAGGTAAGATGCTTTCCTCGACCGCCACGATGAAAACCACCGGGAACTCAAGCCCTTTGGCCGCATGCAGCGTCATCAGCGTTACGCAATCGGTCTCCGTTTCCCAGCCATCGGTGTCGTTGACCAGGCTGCACTGCTCCAGAAACCCCTCCAGGCTGCCTTCGTGCGGGTGCCGCATATCGTATTCGTCGGCGGCGGTGATCAACTCTTGAACGTTTCCCCCGCGGTCGACGCCCTCGCCCGATTGGTCTTCCTGCAGGTGGGCCAGATAGCCCGAAGCGTGGAGCAGCTTCTCGACGACCTCCTTAACGCTGCGCGACGCCAGCACGCTGAGCTGATCGATCATGGACACCCACTTGGCGATGGCGATCGCCTTGCGCTTGGCGAGCCCTTCGACGAGACCGCATTGTCGAGCGGCGTCGAGCATCGAGAGCCCGGCTCGGTCGGCGTAGGCTTGCAGTTTCTGAATGGTCGCCTTGCCGATGTCGCGCGGCGGCACGTTGATGACCCGCAGCAAGGCTTGATCGTCGCGCGGGTTGTTGAGCAACTGTAAGTACGCCAGCACGTCCTTAATTTCCTTGCGCTGATAAAACTCGAGGCCGCTGAGCACTTGATAGGCGACGCCCCGTTCGCGAAGGCCCTGTTCCAGCGCCCGCGTCAGCGCCGTGACCCGATACAGCACGGCGAAATCGCGGGCTCGCCTTCGGCCGGCCTGCACCTCGGCCGCCACGTAGTCGGCGATCCAGTGGGCCTCGGCAAGATGGTCGACCAGCGCCGTCACCTGCACCGGGCGCCCACTGGCGTTCTCGGTGAACAGCTCTTTTTGTTTTCGGCGTACGTTGTGGCCAATCAGCGTCGATGCCGCCCGCAGAATCTCCGGAGTGCTGCGGTAGTTCCGCTCCAGGCGAACCACGCGGACGTCGGGAAAGTCGTTTTCGAACCCTAAAATGTTGTTGATGTTGGCGCCGCGCCAACCGTAGATCGATTGGTCCGGGTCGCCGGTGACCGCCAGGTTGGGATGGTCCTGCGACAGCGCCTTGACGATCTCGTATTGCACGCGGTTGGTGTCCTGATACTCGTCGACCAG
>CAYWTU010000934.1:0-1824 GCA_964461275.1 uncultured Pirellulales bacterium
GTCGACCAGCGGCTAAGCCCGGGAAATGTCGATGTACGGACGCCTTCGCTAGAGCAGCTAATCGCTTACAAATACCCCGGTTTTCCGAGCCCAACGGGCGTCAATCGGTGGTGAAAAAAACTATCCTGAAACCCTCTTCCATTCGATAGACGCGCTCGTTGGTCCAATTAGAATGGGGGAAAGCCAGTTATCCATCTATCCTGTCGGACCTCAGTTGAGACCTCACCTTGAGCACGCACTTACGATCTCCGTTGCCTAGTCCCACGCCCGTTCGTCGAGCGAAGCTCACTACGCTGATTCTCGACCAACTCCGTCAATTTGTAATTACCCACGGGCTGGTGGAAAACGACCGTCTGCCGCCGGAACGCGACTTGGCCATTCGCTTGCAGGTCAGCCGCCCGACGCTTCGCAACGCGCTCAATTGGTTGCACGACCGCGAGGCGTTGCGCCGCGTGCAAGGAGGCGGCACGTTTCTGCAGGCCAACTTCCTGGACGTCATCGCGGACTACGAAGGCGAGCACGTGCCGCTGGCCAACGTACTCGAGGTGTGCGAGGCGCGAATCATCATCGAGCCAACACTGGCTCGCCTGGCCGCCGAAAGGATTAATTCTCGCGATTTGGAGTCGCTGCACGTGGAACTGCGTCGCGGCCAGCAGCGCCTTGCCGACGACAGCGGCTTTCGGCGGCACGAGCTGCAGTTTCACATTCGCCTGGCGCAAGCCGCCGGCAACGCGGTCATTTGCGGCGTGATCGAACCGCTTTTAACCCGGGCCAACACCGCGGCCCATCGGGCCAACGGCAATCATGACCCGCGCCGCAGCCTGAATGATCATCAGTGCATCGTGGACGCCATCACCCGCCGCGACGGTCATGCCGCGGCGCAGTACATGACCGAGCATCTTCGCAGCTCCCATCAAGTCAACCCCGTCAACGCGGCCGCCGAAAACTGACGCCATCGCGGCTCGTTTCGCACCCTTTGGCGCATTACGGCGGCCACAAGCCGCCGTTTTTCGTTGGTCCTGCGGCAGAGTTGGCCGGCGCCCGCTGGCCGGCTCGGCGCTATGCGATTAGCATGACAGGCATGAGTTTCGCGCCACTCGATCCCGATCAACTTCGCGAATTGGCCCGTCGCCTGGCGGGCGGCGAGATCGTGGTCGACGAGTTCCTGCGGATTCTCGACGCCTCGCGGACCGTGGCGCTGCCCGACGCCAGCGTCGATCTCGACCGCCAGCGGCGATGTGGCTATCCCGAGGTGATCTATGGCCAGTCGAAATCCGCCCACTCGATCGGCCGGATCATGGCCGAACAAATTGCCAACGGTTTGAGTGCTCTGGCGACGCGCGTCGACGCCGACAAGGCGGCCGAGTTGCTGCGCGAATTCCCCGCGGCCTGCTACAACGCCGTGGCTCGGACGCTGCGAGTTTCGGCGCCAGACTGCGACGCCCGTCGCGATCCGCCGCCAGTCGGCCACGTGGTCATTGTCACCGCCGGCACGACCGACTTGCCGGTCGCCGAGGAGGCCCGTGAAACATTGCTGTGGATGGGTCTGGATGCGCCGCTGATTCAAGACGTGGGCGTGGCCGGGCCGCATCGATTGCTCGAAAGGCTGCCAGAAATTCGCGGCGCCGACGTGGTGATCGTCATCGCGGGGATGGAAGGGGCGCTTCCCAGCGTCGTAGGTGGCCACGTCGATTGCCCGGTGGTCGCGGTCCCCACCAGCGTCGGCTACGGCGCCGCGTTTGGCGGCGTGGCGGCGCTGCTGGGAATGCCCAATAGCTGCGCCTCGAACGTAACGGTGGTGAATATCGACGCCGGGTTCAAGGC
>CAYWTU010000935.1:0-1810 GCA_964461275.1 uncultured Pirellulales bacterium
GAAGGAGAACGCCGTTACGTTGCCGGCGGCGGTGGGGCTGTACGAATGGTTGCTGCTTCGGCCCCGCGGCTCCGAATGGCTTGGCCGGCGGCGGTTGTCGGTCATCGCCGCCCTGGCCGTCGCGATCGTGGCAGGGGGCTTGTGGACGCTGATCGCAAGTGGAGAGCTGCAGGCATACGAAAACCGCGATTTCACCCTGCAACAGCGTCTGTTGACGCAGGGCCGCGTGGTGTGGCGCTACGCCGCGTTGACCGTTCTGCCGCTGCCATCGCGAATGAATTTATTGCACGACGTGGAAACGTCGCACGGTTTGTGGTCGCCGCCCACCACTGCCGCGGCGCTGTTGGCCGGCGCCGCGTACCTTGTCACGGGCGTTTGGCTGGCGCGTCGCTGGCCGATTTTGGCGCTGGGCCTCTGGTGGATTCCGGCGCATCTGGCGGTCGAGTCGTCGTTCTTGCCCATCGAAATGATGTACGAGCACCGCATGTACTTGCCACTTTTTGGGGCGGCGCTGGCCGTCGCCTGGGCCTGGCGGCAGTGGGGGCCGGCGCGCGGCGCGGTGCGCTGGGCGGCGCCGGTTGCGTTGGCGTTGATGTTGGCGGCGCTGACGCACGCTCGCAATCAAACCTGGCGCGACTCGCTGGCGCTGTGGAACGACGTGTTAAGCAAGAGCCCGCGGTCGGCCCGGGCATGGGCCAATCGGGGCGGAGTGCACACCGCGGCGGCCGACTGGCCGGCGGCCAACCGCGATTTGGATCGGGCCTTGGAGCTCGAGCCGGGACTGGTCTTTGCCCGCATCGCGCGCGGGGCTTCCCGGCACTTGCAAGGGCTGCACCAGGCGGCGGCCGACGATTTGTGGTTGGCCGTCGAGACGGCGCCGGACGACGAGACGCAGGCGATGGCCTTGCGAAACCACGGCGCGGTGATGACCGCGATGGGGAGATTCCCCGAGGCGCTCGACGACTTTTCCCGAGCATTGCGGATTTGGCCGGCGGAGACCGAGTGTCTATTCAATCGCGGCAATCTGTACCGCCGCCAAGGCGAATACGCCCTGGCGCTGGCCGACTACGCGGCGTGCGTCGGGCGGGTCCCCACCCACGCCGAGGCGCATAACAACCTAGCGGTACTGTTGGCCAACTGTCCCGACGAATCGCTTCGCGATCCGCGGCGAGCGATTTACCATGCGCAGATCGCCTGCCAGCTGCACCACGAGCGGCACGCACAAACGCTCGACACGTTGGCCGCCGCCTATGCGGCCGCGGGTCAACTGGCCGAGGCGGCGCGCTGGCAAGCACAAGCGGTCAAAGTCGCCAGGCCGCCCGAGCAAGGAGAGCTGCGCCAACGGCTGCGCGAGTACGATCAACTCCTGCGCGCCGAAAGACCCGACGAAGATTAGCCGCCTACTTGGTCAGTGCGACTTTTCGGTTGGTGAGGTAGGCCGATCGGTTTTGGCTCGCATGGACGTCCACGAGATGGGAGTTCCTGAGCTGCGCTTCGTGGTGTACGATCGACGGCCATGAGCACCACTCCTTTGGCCCCAGTGTTGATCGACGGAACGTGGCGGCCCAGCGTCGCCTGCGGTTGGTTTGAGGCCGAAGACCCAGCTCGGCGGGAACCGATTCACGGGGGATATCCGGTGAGTTCTTGGGCCGACTGCGACGACGCGCTGTCAAGTGCGGCGCGGGCAGCGGTCGAGCTGCGCCGAGTACCGCCCGAGCGACTGGGGCAGTTCCTCGAGCGATTTGCCGCGGCGGTCGAAGAGAACGCAGTGGCCATCGTGGCGGCGGCGCACCAGGAGACGGCGGTGCCG
>CAYWTU010000936.1:0-1805 GCA_964461275.1 uncultured Pirellulales bacterium
CGTGGTTCTCGGGCGACAGCCCCGGCGCGCCGATGCCAAACGCCATGTCCGCGTCCTTGGCGTCGGCCAGGATGAACTCCTTGCAGCCGGACGGGTCGGCATGAATGGCGGCCAATTTTCGGTCGAGCGATTTTTGCATGGTTCGACGTAGCGGTGGGAGAGTCGGAGTGTCGCCCCCCGGTCACTGACCGGGGCTAAGTGGCCGCACGGAGCCGGCCGAGCACGGTGTCAATCGTTTGCCGCAGAACCTGACCGCTTTTCTTCAGAGCTTGGATTTCCTTGGGCCATAGATCGACTTCGTGCGTCGCCAGCGCCCCTGCGCGGCCTACGACCGTCGGCACGCTGATCGCCACGTCGCGCAGGCCATAACAGCCCCCTTGCACCGTCGAGACCGGCAGCACCCGGCGACGGTCCAAGGCGATCGACTCGATCACCTCGGCGATCGACAGCCCCACCGCAAATCCGGCGCCCCCCTTTTTCTTGATCACCTCGGCCCCCGAGCCCTTGGTCCGCTCGAACAGTTCTCCGGCCAGATGCGCCGTCCAGCCGGGATACTTTTCCAGTGACAGACCCGCCACGGTGGCGCTCGACCAGACCGGGACCATGCTGTCGCCATGTTCACCCAGAATGAGTGCCTGTACTTGGGTGGGCGGCAGTTGCAACCGCTGGGCGATCAAGCTGCGAAACCGCACTGTGTCAAGTTGAGTGCCCAGGCCGATGACCTGCGCCGCGGGCAAATCGAGCCGCTGCGCCGCCAAATACGTGAGTACGTCCACTGGGTTGGAGACCACATGAACGATCGCGTCGCGGCGATATCCCACGCGCTGAATCTCGCCCAGAATGCTCAGGAACAAATCGACGTTGCGGTTGATGAGGTCGAGCCGTGATTCGTCGGGCTTGCGGCGCAGCCCGGCCGTGATGCAGATCACGTCGCTCGACGGAATGTGTTCATAGCCGCCCGACGTGATGGTCTGATCGGCCATCAGACTGCCGCCGTGCAGCAAATCGAGTGCTTGTCCACCGGCCAGGTCTTGGTTCAGGTCCAACAAGGCGATTTCACGGACCACGCGGCCGGTCTGCAGCGCGAACGCCGCACACGAACCGACCAATCCCCCGCCGCCGATGATGCTGACTTTCATGTTGTTCGACCCGTGTGCGTGTGAATGTTTGCAATGCCCAATTGCCCGGGCAATTCCTCTTAGCCCCCGGTCAGTGACCGGGGGTCCGCAAAGCCGCGAGGGCCGCAGGTTTGTCGGACGGTCTAACTCGAATGGAAAATGTGTCGGCCAATCTGACCCCCCGGTCAGTGACGGGGGGCTAAGGTTTGTACGTTATGCCCGCTGCGCCAACGCCGCCATCACCCGCTCGGTAATCGCCTGCACCAGCGCTTCCTGGTCGGCCCCCATGGCCGCCGTCATCACAGGCGCCGTCTTGCCGTTGGTGTGGCTGCGGGCCGACATTACGGGCGGGGCCTCGAACGCACGGCGCTCCACGCCCGACATCTTCCAACTGTCGCGGAACACGTCGTTGGCGCAGATGTCGCAGTTCTTCATGTCGGATTCCAGCCGGGCGTCCGGGAAGCCAAGCCGTTGTTTCAGGTCCAACAGTTCGCGGGTCTCGCCCTCGGTGAAGTAATTCACACGGCCCAGTTGTTTGGCCAGCATCAACATCCGGCAGTATGCGTCCAAGATTTCCGTCCACCAATACGCCTGCTCCACGGTTTGGCCATAGCTGACCGTGCCGTGGTTGGCCAAGATCATGACGTTCGTCTTCTTGACGAACGGCAGCACCGTATTGGCGAAATC
>CAYWTU010000937.1:0-1799 GCA_964461275.1 uncultured Pirellulales bacterium
TTGTTTGTTGGACTCTAAAAGCCGCGGAACGGATGCACGGCCGATTCTTTGCCGGCCAGCATTTCGTCGGCGCCGGGTTTGCTCTTCATGGCGTTTTCCAGCGCTTGCAGCGTGGCGTCGTAATTGTACTGGTAGATCTTCTTGTCGTCCTCGGCCGCCGGGTGGATGAACACTCCGCAGACGATCACCAGGTTCTCGGCCTGGGCCTTGGGAATGATCCCCTTTTCGACGGCGTCGGCCACCGCCTTGGCGACCGCGGCCTGGGCCGGGCCAAACATTTGCACGGCCTGCTTCATTCCCTTGATCGTCACCTTGGTGACCATCACCGTGCTGGGCTTGACCGCCAAATTTGGGGTCAGCACTGCCAGCAGGTTCGTGTGTCCTTCGCTCTGCCGGGCCAGGGCATTGGCGAACGCCGCGCCCACCGGACCGTCCTTGCTGCCGACCAACAGGTCAATATGGGCAATTTCGTTGCCGTCGCCGGCCAAAGCCTCGCCAATAAACATCGACATTGCAAAACACTCCTTCTGGAATGAGGTTATTTCGTTTCGCCAAGCGTGCCAAGAACATAGCAGACCTTCTTGCAAACGCAAGGTTTCAAACGGCTTACATCGCCTGATCCCGTCGACGCCAAGCAAACATCAGCGATCACTGATACGATCAACGTCAGGCCCCCCAAGGGGCCCCTTGCGACATCTCGCCGAATCCCTATCCTGGCACCCTTCGGCCGAAAAGTCTTCGCAATTTGCGCAGTCTTCCAAACTGCAACGTGAGCGCAACGCGAAGCGGCTAGTTGGGGGCTAACTATCGTTCGAGTTCGTCGGGGACGACGGACTCGAGCCTATTCCAGGGAGGAATTGCACCGTGTTTCTTGAAATGGTCGTACTATCGTTGGCTTTGTCAGGGCTTTCACCGCAGCAAGAGCAAGTGGCCCAAGCTGGTCAGCCCGCCGTCAAAGCCAACTCGCCGGCGCAACAGGCGGTGACCGCCCAGAAGGTCATCATTCAGCAGCAGCCGGTCGTTCAAACGCTCGTCATTCCTGCCTCGGCCGTTTCCGCCTTCTCATTGTTTCCCGCCGAGCAGCAGATCATCGACTACACCAACTCTGAACGTGCTCGCCATGGCCGCCCGCCGTTGACAATGGATCCGCGGCTGATGGAATCGGCGCGTCGGCACTGCATCTGGATGGTGCAACGGCGTTCGCTCCAACACGGCAGCGGCGGTCGAGCCGAGAACATTGCCATGGGCCAGGGCTCGGCCTACCAGGCGGTGCGCGATTGGATGAACTCGTCCGGTCACCGGGCCAACATCCTGGGCGGCTACTCGCGGATCGGCGTGGCCGGCTACACGACGCCGGAGGGGACCATCTACTGGTGTCAGCAGTTTGAGTAGTTGCCACTGGGCCGACCTGGGCGCTCCGTGACGCGGCGCGGTGACGCGGTCAACCGAGCAGCCGCCACACCGGCGTACCGGGGCAGATGACTTGAGGTCTGCCGCTGGGGTCGTTGAGCGCCATTTCGCGCTCAACGCCCAGCAGGTGATAAACGGTGGCCGCGAGGTCGACCGGCGCGACCGGATCGACGGCGGGGTAGGCGGCGTGCCGGTCCGACGCTCCGTACACCTGGCCGCCGCGGACACCGCCGCCGGCCAACACCGTGCTGAACACGCCGGGCCAGTGGTCGCGGCCATCGCGCCCGGCGCCGGCATCGCTGTTGCGTTGGCCGATGCGCGGCGTGCGGCCGAACTCGCCGGTCCAAATCACCAGCGTTTCGTCGAGCAAGCCGCGGGCTTTCAGGTCC
>CAYWTU010000938.1:0-1796 GCA_964461275.1 uncultured Pirellulales bacterium
TGGTGCATTTCCCGATACGTCCACACAGCTGTACACTATTGACCAAGCCACGGGAACCCTGACGCTGGTTGGCCCAACAGGTTTGACGGGGACAGGCGTTGGAGGTATGGCCTTCGACTCTGCCGGCAACCTGTTTGCCGCCCTTGGCCCGGTTGGCGCGATATCGAATCTATACCAGATAAACACGACCACCGGAACGGCGACATTGATCGGATCGACTGGTGTAAATCAGATTGCCGGCCTTGCGTTCTCCCCAGGCCCGCCACCGCCGCCCACCGCTGGCGTCACCATCACGCAGTCCGGCGGCACGACCAACGTCACCGAAGGCGGGGCCACCGACACATATGATGTCGTCCTGCGAACCGCGCCGACGGCGGATGTCACCATCACCGTCACCGGCGGCACACAGGTGACCGTCGCGCCGGCGACCTTGACGTTCACCGCCGCCAACTGGAATATGGCGCAAACCGTCACCGTTACTGCCGTCGATGACCCGCTCGTCGAAGGCGCACACACCGGCACGATCACGCACACCGCCGCCAGTGCCGATGCGGCATATAACGCGATCACCATCGGCAACGTCACGGCGAATATCACCGATAACGATGGCACCGCTGGCGTCACCATCGTCCAATCCGGCGGCACGACCAACGTCGCCGAAGGCGGTATGACGGACAACTACACCGTCGTCCTCACCTCCGCGCCGACTGCTGCCGTCCTCATTACAATCAGCCCTGGCACCCAGTTGACGGTCGCGCCGACTGTCTTGGTCTTCACGCCCGCCAACTGGAATATTCCCCAAACCGTTATCGTCACCGCCGTCAATGACGCTCTCGTCGAAGGAGCGCACACCGGCACGATCACTCACACGTCGGCGAGCGGAGATGCTGCCTATGCCGCAATCGTGATCGCAAGCGTTACCGCAAATATCACCGACGACGATGTCGGTCCCCCGGGCGGTGGCATCAGCGAGGGAACCTACGCCGGCAGCAAAGGCCTGGGCAACGGCAACGGCAAGGAGGGCACCTTCGGCTTCGGCAGGCAGATGGAGACGCGGCAGCCGATCCTCAAAGGGCCGTATCGCGACCCGCATGGCAACATCCGCGTGTTCAATGCCGCGCATCAGCAACCCACGCAATTAACCACCGGCGAGGGCGGGCTTGGCGTCGTCGGTTGGGGACTGCTGTCGCTAGGTATTATCGCGCCCGCGGTGGTGGTGTACGGACGCCGACGTCCCGCCTGACGTTTGGCCGCGATGCGGTAGCGAAGTGCCGTCAGCGCTGCGTGCGCAGTTTTGCGGCACGGGTCGAGCGTTGTTGGAGGTAGTGATGGGCGTTTTGGCGGATCGTCTCGCTCGGGTCGTGCTGGGCCATCTCACGCAGGCGATCGGTGAGATCGACATTGGCGAAATCACCAGCGGCGCGCACGGCAGCGGCGCGGACGGCCGACTCCGTGTCGTTGCTCAGCTGCCTCAGCCATTCGACGAGATTCAACTCGGACATGTGTGGCAAATGATGCAGGATGCTCAAACGCACCGCTGGCTCCTTGTGGCTAATCATCCGCGCTAGCTTGATGTCGTCATCCGAAAGATTGCGGCGGCGCAACGCCATCTCGCACAGATATTGAATTTCGATGTCGTCATCGTGAAGCAGCAGCAGGAAATGCTCTTCGCGGACGATATCGGTTTCGCCCGCCAGCGCCAAAAGCGCCGCCCGCCGAACCGTAGTGGCCCGATCGGTAAGCAGGGGAATGGCTTTTTCGAGTAAAGCTCGCTCGTGTTTCATCGGGCCGCGTTT
>CAYWTU010000939.1:0-1787 GCA_964461275.1 uncultured Pirellulales bacterium
ATGCTGCCAGCGCCGTACATGGCCGCGACTACCGATCGGCGTGCGGGCGGATCGCCAGGGGGCTCCGGGATAGAGACGTCGGTGGATGGACCGTGACGGCGCTGTTGGCGCTCGCCCGAGAGCGCGCTGACCAGTACCTGCCAGCCAGCGAGGCGGCCGAAGAGGCGCGACCCGTCAAGGACTACTTGCCGTCTGCGCCCGTCAGCGACGACGCGATCATACCACCGGGGTGGTCTATTAGCCCGGATGGTATCTCGCGCGGAGGCAGCACCATGGCGGGCGAAGTGGCACCGGCGCCGGTGGTGATCACGGCCCGCGTGGTTGACACCGCCTCCAACGCCGAAAAAGTGCGGCTGAGCTTTATGCGCGACGACCAGTGGCGGCACGCGATCGTACACCGCGTCAGCATCGCCGACACCCGACAGATTGTGGCGCTGGCCGACCTTGGCCTGCCAGTCACGAGCGTGATTGCCAAGGACATGGTCGAGTACTTGGCGGCGTACGAGTCGTGTAACCTCGACCTCCTGCCGCGCGTGGACGTCACGACCACGATGGGATGGCAGGGACAGGGCGGGGCTGATGGATTTGTCGCCGGCGACCTGCATATCACGGCCGAGGAGATACGCGATTGTACGGCGCTCGACAGCGTCTCGCCGCTGGAGTGGCCAGCCGGCCTGGTCCGCTACCACGGCGAGACCGACGGCGAGCAGCAGATCGCCCGGGCCTACCACCAGCACGGCACGCTCGACGGCTCGCTGGCGATGTTGGAGATGCTGGACCAATTCCCGCGGCCGAAGCTGGCCGTGTTGGCCAGCTTGGCCGCACCGTTGTTGCCGATCCTTGGCGCGGCAAATCCAATCCTCGACTATGCGGGCCCCACCAGCTTGGGCAAGACCACGACCCTGTGCGCCGCCGGCAGCATGTGGGGCTGTCCGGATCAGAGGTCACCGTACAGCGTGGTCGGACATTGGGATTCGACACGAGTGCATATCGAGCGTCGCGCGGCCGCCCAAAACTGCCTGCCGCTACTCATCGACGAGACCCGTCGGGCAAAAAACCCCGAACTCGTTGGGCACGTGCTGTTTGACGCTGCGGCTGGCCGTGGGCGCGGCCGAGGCACGCCCCGTGGCATGGCTAGGTCGGGCGCGTACTGCACGGCCATGATCTCGACCGGGGAGTCACCCGCCACCACCTTCACCAACGACGGCGGCACGAAAGCGCGGGTCATCCAGTTTTGGGGCGCGCCCTTTGGCGCCGTCTCGGCTGATACTGGGACACTCGTTCGCGAGCTGAATCAGGCCGCCTGCGAGCATTACGGCCAGATCGGCCCGCGCCTCGTCCAATGGCTCGCTTCCCACCGCGACCAGTGGGATGACTACCGCGCGGTCTATCGGCACCGGCGCGATGAGCTGGCGTCACAGGTAACGGCCGACTCAGTTGCCCAGCGGCTCTGCGAATACCTGGCGACACTGTCGGTCACCTTCGCGCTTGCACGCGGGGCCGGGCTGCTGCCTTGGTCGGACGCCGATCCCATCGATGAGCTGTGGGACGTATTGGTGGCGGTCACGCCCGAGGCGGACCGCGCTATGGCGGCGCTGGTGTCGGCGGTGGAGTGGGCGGCGGCCAATCGGCACCAGCTATTTGATCTTTCGCCACGGGCGTCGCAGCCTGCCAATCGTGCTCCGCTCAATGGGTGGGCGGGCCGCTGGGACAGTCCACATAGCTATCGGCACGTCGATCCCCATCTGTGTTTTTTTCCGGACCGGCTTCGCAAAATTTTGGCCGAC
>CAYWTU010000940.1:0-1786 GCA_964461275.1 uncultured Pirellulales bacterium
GAGGCATTTGCCGAGGGAGACTCCGCCAACAGCGCCGACACCCACGACAAGCACCGCTCGGACGTTTCATCCTCCGCATCGTCAAACAACTGACGCAACCGGTCGTCGAAAGTTGGATCACGGAGCAGCGCACCGTTTGAAGCTTGATCATCAGCTCTCGGTTTTGGAGTCACGAACGCAACCTGTTTTTTGAGAGACCACTTGGCATCCAAGAACTCTTGATACCATGCGAGATTATTGCAAGGAATGTTGGGGATGGGGGACGAACCGATATTTTACCCCCGATGTTTTGAGGGCATCATCATGAACCTGACTCGCTCCATGTGGATTGTCGTGGCCTGCTGCATGGCCTTCCCGATTCACGAACTCTTCCGGAACTACGCCGTCGCCAGCGATTCTGAGCCGGCCGCCAAGTATTTCGCGAGGCAGGTCAAACCACTGCTCGCGAAGCACTGTCAGAGCTGTCATCGCGGAGAGAAACCCAAGGGAGATTTCTCCATTGAAAAACTCTCGCTCGACTTCGCCGACAAGGACAACCGATCCCGTTGGCTGGACGTCTTGAAGCAGATCAAGGAAGGCACGATGCCTCCGAAAGAGAAACCGCGGCCCTCAGCGAGTGATATTTCTGAGCTCCAAGACTGGATCCAAAAGCAAGCCGCAGCGGAGAGTTCTCGGAATGCCGCGCAAGGGCGGGTTGTCTTGAGACGACTGAACCGCGCGGAGTACGCGAACACGGTGCGCGACTTACTGGGAGTGAATGTCGATCTGGAGGACTTGCTCCCGCTCGATACCTCGACCAATGGTTTCGACAACAGCGCCGAGTCTCTGCACGTCTCTTCGTACTTAATGGAGAACTACCTGGAAGCAGCCGACCGGGTGTTGGATGCGGTCATCGTGAACGGGCCTCGGCCGTGGATCATCAAAAAGCGATTCGACATCAAGGACGAGAAATCGGTGAAACCAACCGGCAGTGTCTATCGCCATGTGGACGATGGCGTCGCAATTTTCAGTTCCTGGGTGTCGGCCAACATCCAAGTCACGCTGTGGAACTTTCGGAGCCGTTTTCGAGGAAAGTACCGGTTTCGCATTTCGGCTCATGGTTTTCAGACGGACAAGCCAGTCAATTTCCATGTCACCGCGGGCACATTAACGGCCGTGACCGAAGAACGAATCCTCGACTATTACTCGGTCCCCGCCGATAAACCGACCGTGATCGAATTCGTCGAACAGCTCGAACCGAATAACTGTATCCGAATCGTTGCCGACGGCCTGGGGGCGCTTCCGCCCGAAGTCGAGAAGGTGGGGGCCGACAACTACGCCGCCCAGCTGGCCGAGGAGGCCCGCCGCTTCACCCTGGTCGACTCCCCCCTCCGCAACGACATCAACCGCATCGTCACCACCGTCGGCTACCTCATCATCCCCGTCGGCCTCCTGCTGGCCAGCAGCCAGTTCCTCCGGCGCAACGAGGGCTGGCGCCCCAGCATCATCAGCACGGTGGCCGGCCTGGTGGGCATGGTGCCCGAGGGCCTCGTGCTCCTCACCAGCATGGCCTTCGCCGTCGGCGTGGTCCGCCTGGCCCGGCAGCGCTGCCTCGTGCAGGAGCTCCCCGCCATCGAGGTGCTGGCCCGGGTCGACGTGCTGTGCGCCGACAAGACCGGCACCCTCACCGAGGGCCTGCTGGCCGTGTCGGAGGTGAAGCCGCTGGAAGGAGCCGACCCGGCCACGGTCGACGCCGCCCTGGCCGCCCTGGCCCATCTCGACCCCGATCCCAACGCCACCTCCCGGG
>CAYWTU010000941.1:0-1434 GCA_964461275.1 uncultured Pirellulales bacterium
CTCCACGCCTTTATTAGGTACAGCGGCTACGGCGCCGAGCGTGCTGAAGGCGGCGGTGCCGTGCGTGATAGCGAGGCTGGCAGCATCGAGCAAGCCGGCCAGACCGGGGCCCGTGGGATCGAGTTCGAACGTGAAGGGTTGGCCCCCCAGCATAGTGAACGACTGGGCGGTCGTATCGAACTCACCCCCCGCGCCGATGCTGATGCTGGCGCTATTGGCGATCGAACCGGTGGCGCCAAGCGCCAGGGTTCCGGCATCGATGTTGGTCGCCCCCGTGTAGGCATTGACGCCCGAAAGGACTTGCGTGCCGGCGCCGGTCTTGTTCAATCCCATGGCGCCGTTGGCGGCAATGATTCCGGAATAGGAGTAGGAGCCGCTTTGCGGATTGAGCGTCAGCGTGGTCATGTCGGCCAGGCTAACCGTAACCACAGAGGCCAGGTTCTTGTTGCCAATGAGCCCCCCGAGCGTGTAGTTGCCAGGTCCTGCGAGCAACTCCACCGTTCCAGTGCCGGACGTATCCAGCGGGCTGTTTTGCAGGGCAAGCAGGTGGCTGAGTTGCAGCGCGCCAACGTTGACCTGAGTCGGGCCGCTGAACGTGTTCGCGCTCAAGAGGCCGAGTTTGGCGCCCGACTGGGCGTCAATCCGCATCCCGCCATTCTGGATCACGGAGCTGATTGTGAGGTCGGCGGCCTGGGTCCCATTTTGGATCGTGAAGATCGGCGTGCCGCCGCCGAGATCTAAGAAGGGGACTAAGATTTCGCCGTTCCCATTGTTGTGGTTTAGAGCCGTCACGCTGCGGGTTACGGTCAAAGTGCTGGCGCCCGAGCCGGTGACTCGCCCCCTGGTGCCGCCGTTGTTGCTACCCAATGTCAAGGAGTCGATGGTCTGATTGAAAGTCTGCAAATCCCAAATGACCTGCCCCTGACCGTCGACCAGCACGGCCGAATTACTGGGGAGAACGTTGCTTGCTCCGTTTCTCAAGATCTGCCCCGTGGCATTGACGGATCCCACGACAATCAAGTTGCTGGCGATTGGACTGTTGATTTGCAGCGTTCCGCCGCCGACGTACGTCGCGCCGGTATACGCATTGGCGCCGCTCAGGATCAATGTGCCGTTGCCCAGCTTCATCAGCCCGCCTGTATTGCTCGCGGCTAAGGAGTTGGCATAGGTAACCGTTTGGCCGCCGGTGTTGATGGCGATAGGTCCGGTGCTGTTAGCGATTCGGCTGGAGTAGTCGACTGTATTGCTGGCGCTGTGTTGGAGCACGCCCCCGCTGGAGACAGCGGCGCTGTTGACGATATCGCGGTAATTGCCGCCGCCAAAGCGGATCGTGCCGGTATTGCCCAGCGCTCCGGCGCTGTTCAGCACCACGATGCCGGCGTTGATCGCCGTGCCGCCGGTGTAGTTGTTTGTGCCGGAGAGGGTCAGCGTACC
>CAYWTU010000941.1:1444-1786 GCA_964461275.1 uncultured Pirellulales bacterium
CCCGTTTTCACGAGGGTGACCGCGCCGGCGTTGTCGTTAATCGGAGCGCTGACGGTGATCGCGTTGGAGCCAGTGTTGACGAACAGGTTGCCGCCGCCGCTCGGGGTGGTAAGCGATCCCGTTCCGCTGACAGTCAGCAGACCCGAACCGCCGTTGAGCAGGCCGTACGTTTGCAAATTGTTGGCGCCGAGGTTCAGCGTTTGAGCGGCCCCTGTAGCCCGCAGAGCGGTGATGGTCCTTGTGCCGGTGAGCGTCGCCCCGCCCGAGACGGTGTAGGCGTTGCCTGCAGTGGTCCAAGTCGATTCGATTGAGGCGGCGATATTGGCAGGGGTAACGAAGTTG
>CAYWTU010000942.1:0-1775 GCA_964461275.1 uncultured Pirellulales bacterium
CAATCTTGGCGAGGGCAAAGGCTCGGGCAAGTACAGCCTCAAAGCGACTACTCACAAAGTCAAGATGACCGACAACGGCTGGGAACTGTTCGAGGCCGCCAAGCCCGAACCGCCGACGGATGACCTCCAGCCACCCGAAGAAACCGTGAAGCCCAAAGCGATCCCCAAAGCTCCCGCACCGGCTCCGGACAAGACCGAGAGCGATGTGAAGTAATCGCACGATCTTCGTCAGCCTGATCCGTGCCCCGGCCCTGCCATCCGTGCGAAATTCATCACAGCAATGAAATATGGCGGGCGGAAAAATAATCTGGGACTTTCGAGCCTCCATCTTTCGCCCTTCATTTTCCGCCGCAGTCTTGAGTCTTGACCGACTCGGATTCACGACGAGGCAGGCGGAAAATGAAGGTCGAAAAATAGGAACGCCTGTGGCGGAATCGAAGACGGCGATTTCCGCATCGAAGAATGCAGGGGATGTGCGCAAATCTGAAACGCAGGTCGCACAGAGCGGCCGGTGTGTCGAAGGTGGCGAGGGGTATCTGCTCTGACTACGCTGAGTTCGTGAGGTCTGAGAGCGACTTCAATCTCCTTTCGCATTCGCGAATCAAGTTCTCACCCGATCTGTCGGAGCCGCGAGATGAAGCTGATCGTTTGCCCGTCGTGCGAGAAGAAGCTCAAGGTGCCCGATGCGATTCTCGCGAAGGGCTCGTTCAAGTGTCCCGCGTGCGGGCAAACGTTGAAGCTCCCCAAGGCGAAGCCGGCCGAGGATGACCTTGTCGAGCTGGAACCGGACGACATGGTCGAGGACGAAGTGCTCGACGAGGGCGAAGCATTTGAGGAAGAGGCTCCACGTCGCTCGTCGAAACCCGCTCGTGGTGGAAAACGCCCGGCGGCGAGCCAATCGAAAAGCTCTTCGCCACTGGTCTTGGCGATCGTCGTTGGTTGCGTCGTTGCGGTCGTCTCGTTCGCCGCCGCGTTTTGGCTGTTCAGCGCCAAGAAGCCGGAGAACAACCAGGTCGCTCAACAGAATCCCGCGCCGGTCAGTGTTGCTCCGCCGATGAACCCCGCGCTGCCCGATCCAATCCAGCCACCTCCGGCAGCCAATGGCAATGTGACTCCAAGTCTTCCGAATGTTCCCACTCCGGCACCGACGAATCCCGCGCCGCCCACCGTGCCGGTCAATCCTGCGCCGCAGGTTCCGAATCCAACACCCGCTCCGGTTGCTCCAGTTCCGAATCCCGCGCCGCAGCTTCCGGCTCCGGGTGTTCCCGTGCAGCCACCGCCGGTGGTCGCGGCGAATCCGAACAACGCGCTGCGCTACAAGTGGCAGCCGAATCGCGAGTACTCGTACAAGTTCAACATCGAGGCGAATCTCGGCGACGTGGTCGAGCGAACCGAGGGGGTCTGTTCGTATCGCCTCTCGCCGCAGCCAGCGGGGCCGAGTATCGAGTTCAAGCAGCAAGGGACCGGCACCGCGTTCGTCGTCACGGCCGACGGGTTCCTCGTCACCTGTGCCCACGTCGTGGATAGCGCGAAGACGATTGAAGTGCATCTTGGCGGAGTGAAGTATCCGGCGGTCGTCGTCTCGTCCGATCGGATTCACGATGTCGCCGTCATCCGTATCAATGCGCAGAATCTGTCTCCCGTGCCGCTGACGGACTCCAACACCGTGCAACTCGGTCAGCCGGTGCGAGCTTTGGGGTATCCGCTGTCGGACGTGCTAGGTAACAACTTGAAGGTGACAGCGGGCTCGGTGTCGGGGCTGAATCAAGAGGCGA
>CAYWTU010000943.1:0-1773 GCA_964461275.1 uncultured Pirellulales bacterium
CTGGTACATGAATACCGGTAAGCCGCAGCCCGGCCGGCCGGCGCTGGGGTCTTGGTTGACGTATGGCCTGGGAAGCGAAAGCCAGAACTTGCCCGCCTACGTGGTGCTGGCCGATCCCGGCGGCCACCCCGTCGACGGCGTGCGGAACTGGTCGAGCGGGTTTCTGCCTCCGCTGTTTCAAGGCACGATGGTCCGTTCGCAGGAGCCGAGGATTCTGAATCTCGACCCCCCGCCGCACCTCCGCGGACCGCTGCAAGCCCAGAATCTGGCGCTGTTGGCCGAACTGAACCGCCAACATTTGGACCGTCATCCGGGCGAGGCCGACCTTGAGGCCCGCATCGCCAGCTACGAGTTGGCCGCCCGCATGCAGACCGCCGCCAAAGAGGCCCTGGACATTTCTGGCGAGACGCAAGCCACGCTGCGAATGTATGGGCTGGAAGACCCGGCCTGTAAGGAATACGGCACTCGGTGTCTGATAGCGCGGCGGCTGGTGGAACGTGGCGTACGGTTTGTGCAATTGTTCATCGACGGCCAAATCTGGGACAACCACACCAACCTGCGCGGCAGCCTACCGGCCTGTTGCAAGCGGACCGACCAACCGGCGGCGGCGCTGGTCAAGGATCTCAAGCAGCGTGGCTTGCTGGAGACAACCCTTGTGCACTGGGGAGGTGAAATCGGCCGCCTGCCCGTGACCGAAGAAAACGGCGCCCCGGAAAACGCCGGGCGCGACCACAACGGCCAAGGCTATAGTATGTGGCTGGCCGGCGGCGGCGTACGCGGCGGCGCAACGTATGGGCAAACCGACGAATTCGGCCATCGGACCGCGGTCGACCCCGTCAGCCCCAACGACTATCACGCCACGCTATTGCATCTATTTGGCGTCGATCCGGTGGATGTGGCATACCATTACAACGGGCAACAGCAAACGCTGATCGACGGTCGGCCGGCCCGGGTCGTGCGTGAAATTCTGACCCGCGGCTAGATGCTCCAGACCACTGGCTGAACATGCTCTCCCAAACTGTCGAGTACGCGCTGCGGGCGGCCGTGCACTTGGCCGATTATGCGCCTGGCGCACGCACCACTCAGCAGATCGCCGAAGCCACCAAGGTGCCGCAGGCCTACCTGTCGAAGATCCTGCAACAACTCAACCGTGGCGGCTTGGTTCGTTCGCAGCGAGGCACCGGCGGCGGCGTCGCGCTGGCCCGGCCCCGCGCCCAAATCACGGTTCTGGACGTGGTCAACGCGGTTGAACCGATTCAGCGCATCACTTCGTGCCCGCTCGAATTGCAGTCGCACGGCATCCGCTTGTGTCCGCTGCACCGGCGAATGGACAACGCCATGGCGATGGTGGAAAAGGCGTTCGCCGGGACAACGCTGGAAGAAATCCTGGCCGAGCCGAGCACGAGCACGCCGTTGTGCGAAATCTCGCGACCCGCAAAGCGACCCGCCAAGCCGACTCGGGGCCGCCGCCCCAAGGGAACCTGAACGACCGCCTGCCGTTTATCCCAACGTCGGGTACTTCGGCTGCGCGTATTGCTCGGGACGTATCGCGCCAACATTGAGGCAATCGACCAACACTCGCAGCCGGCCCAGGCTGCGGCGATTGAAGCGAAACGTCAGTCGCGGCAGGTGCGACAGCTCGGGTTCGTCTTGTTCTTCCGCCAACGGTTGAGTGACGGTGAATTCGCCGCCGGTCACGATGTCGGCGAATGCCCCGTTGATCTGGGCCAGAAACTCATCGCTGGGCGCCGTTCGCACCCGCAGACAGAGTTT
>CAYWTU010000944.1:0-1769 GCA_964461275.1 uncultured Pirellulales bacterium
GATGACGCCCTGCGCCGGCCCGGCGACAACCGTTCGCACGCCGTCGGGAGTGAACTTCACAACCTGCTGCAACAGGAAGTCGGCCACGTACAAGTTGCCATTGTCGTCGTAGGCGGCGCCCATCGGGCTCAATAGTCCATCGGCGGCGGTCAGAAACGTCGACCCGACGCCGGAAGAGTCGAACTGTTTGACGTTTTGGTTCTCGATGGAAACCGCCGCCACATACCGACCGAGTACGGTCAGCGAGCCGGCCGGCGAATCGGCCATGTCGCCCAACGAATCGGTCACGCGAACGCGCACGGGCACGTTGACCGAAGTCGATGTGATTCCCAACGCCGTGAGTTGCGACCACGACAAGTTCGGACTGATGCCGGTGGCGTCGCCAAACACGTTGTCGCCGTTGACGTCCCAGGAATAACTGGCCAAGGTCGGTCCTGTAGGATCGAACGACCCAGCGGCGGTGAGCGCCACGCTGGTTCCTTCCCGCACCGTATACGGTCCACCCGCGTTGGCGACCGGCAGCACCGCGCGAAACGTCCACGGCTCGACCCCGTGCTGGCCGTCGTCGGCCGAGGTGTACACCACGCCGCCCGCAACGGCCAACATCGAGGGCATCGAACCTAGACCGCCGGCGCCGACGTCATTCGTTAGGGCCGTTCCGGAAGCTGTGCCGTTGCTCGACCAAACCTCATCGCCGCTGGTTCCATCGTTGGCCACAAAGTAGGCCTTGCTCCCCGCAACAACCAAGCTGCGCGGATTGGAGCCACTCGGGCCGCTCTGGATATCCTTGACCAGTTCCGTACCGCTGGAGGTTCCATCGCTGCTCCAGAGTTCGGGCCCGGCTGCGCCGTCGTTGCCGTTTAACAGCGCGCCGCCCGCGAACCCGACGATGCCGCCGGGTTGCGTCGAGAGTCCGTCGGCCGCTCCGGGGTTCAGATCGACGACCAGCGAAGTGCCGCTCGATGTGCCGTCGCTGCGCCACAGCTCGTAGCCGTGCGAACCGTCGTTAGCCGCCAGAAGCAATGCGCCGCCAACATTGGTTAGATTGGCGGGGTTCGAGCTGCTCGTGGGATGGATGTCGCGAACCAGCGTTGTACCTGTGCTCGTGCCGTCGGTACGCCACAGTTCGCGGCCGAGCGAGCCGTTGTCGGCCGTGAAAAATGTGATTGCGCCGACGCTGGTCAGGGCGGCAGGCGAACTCGAGGCCGCACCCGTGCGCATGTTGGAAACCAGCGCGGTGCCCGTGCTGGTTCCGTTGCTCCGCCACAGTTCATATCCCAGGCTGCCGTTGTTGGCGGCGAACAGCAGCGTGCCGGCCGCATTGACAAACGTACCCGACCCCGCGGGGCTGGGTGCAAGTGAACCGGCAATTCCCGCGCGTATGTTGCGCACCAATGCCGTGCCGGAACTGGTCCCGTTGCTCGTCCAGAGCTCGCTGCCCGTGACGCCGTCGTTGGCGGCCATCAGCAACGTTCCGCCGACATTCGTCAGGTGAAACGGCGACGACCCCAGCGCCCCCGGCTGAATGTCTTTGACCAAAGTCGTGCCGCTGGATGTGCCGTCGCTGCGCCACAACTCGACGCCCGTCGCGCCGTCGCTGGCGGTGAAATAGAGCGTGCCGCCGACGTTGACCAGACTCGACGGCGTCGATTCGGCCAGGCCGGAATGAATGTCCTTGACCAGCCGCGTGCCGGTGCTCGTTCCGTCACTGACCCACAGCTCGCGGCCATGCACACCGTCGTCGGCCGAGAAAAAGGTGAGGTCCCCAG
>CAYWTU010000945.1:0-1769 GCA_964461275.1 uncultured Pirellulales bacterium
CCCACGACGCAGTACGTCTACAACGACGCGGGAGAAGTAGTAAAGATCATCGATGCCCGACTCAACGAGACCGACATTACTTACGACGCCCTGGGACGCCAAACGGAAATCGAAGGACCGGCGGACGTCAATGGGCATCGAACTAAAACAACTACAGACTACGACCGCAACGGCAACGTGCGGCGGCAGACCGTGCTGGTCAAGGGAGGCGAAACACCCGAGTTCCGCACCAGCGACACGAGCTACGACGCGTTGGGGCGAATCGTAAGCACCACCGCCGCCTTCGGGACGGACAAGGCCGTCACGACGCGCTATCAACATGACGCAGCCAACCAGCAGCGGCTGGTGACCGTAGCCTACGACACCGACGAGGCTCGCACCACTCAGACCGACTACAACGTGCAAGGCCAAGTCTCCAAAATCACCCTTCCCCATGTGACCAACGGCGAAGTAGGAAGTCTCTACACGCAGTACAAGTTCGACGCCGCCGGCAACGTCATCGAAACGCGGGACACGCTGGCGCGCACCAGCACGACGCAGTACGATCCGCTCGGCCGGGTGAAGCAGGTCATCGACTTCACCGGTGTTGTAACGGTCTACGGCTACCGCGCGACGGGAGAAATGAACTTCTCGACGCAAGGGGACAGGATCACTAAGTTCGACTACGACGCCTTGGGGCGCCGCACTGAAGTGGCCGAACCCCGGCGCGATTCCACTCAGCCTCAAGCCCCCGGCAATCTGCCTCCTTTGACGGACTACGGATATGACCTGCTGGGCCGGCTGATCAGCGTCAACGATCCGCTGGGGAACGTGACGGAATACGTTTATTCCGATACGGACTGGCTGCGGATCGAGACGACCTCGGCCGGCTCGCGAACATTCTTGTACGACGCGGCGGGAAATGTGCGGTCGCGCATGGACCGCAACTTCCGGTTCATCAGTTATCAATACGACGATCTCGACCGGCGGATTTCTGAAACCTGGGCCGGTGCGGGAGCCAACTCCTACTCGGCCAGCTTCGAATACAACCTCCTCGGCCAAATGACGCATGCGAGCGACGTGAACGCGGGGGGCAACATCTCGGCCATCAATCAATTCTTCGACGAATTGGGACGCCTTGATTACACGTCGCAGCAGATCGGCGCTTTACCGCATGTTAATCTGGACTTTGCTTACGACCTGATCGGCACGCGTAAGACGCTCACAGCTGAAGTGGACAGCGTGCAGGATTTCACGCAGAGCTACAGCTACGACAAGCTGGGGCATTTCACCGGCTCGCAGCAAGGAGGCTCCGCGGCCGACGCCAGCGCGCCGAACAATCAGGCCAAGAAGGTCTCCCAGAACTACTACGCCAGCGGGCAATTGAAGAATGTGAAGCGGGAGGAGACGGGAGTTCCCACGCTGGGCATGTTCACGCGAGTCATCGACGACGGCGATGCCGGTTTCTCCACCGATTTCACCAGCACGGTGACGGCCGGCGGCGCCTGGCAGGATGATCAGCGTGAAGTTGCCGGCTCCTTGACGGCTGAGAAAGTGGCTCGCTGGACTTTCGACGGCTTGGGGGCAAACCGCCGATTCGACATTTACGTCACCTGGGACAACAGTTCTCCCTCGGGCCGGGCCACTAACGCGGAATACACCATTCTCAACGGGGCAGCTCCCTTGCCGAGTGTACTGGGCACGAAGCAGGTCAATCAGCAGAACGCTCCCGCGGGGATCGAGATTAGCGGCCAGACGTGGCAGTTATTGGGTTCTTACACGACCAGCAG
>CAYWTU010000946.1:0-1768 GCA_964461275.1 uncultured Pirellulales bacterium
GGGTGCTCGCGCCCGTCGACGGCGCCTACAACGGCCGCGTGGTGACGTTTCTTGACGGGCCGGCGGCGGGGCAGTCGGGCCGCATCGCGCAGTATCTCTACGTGCCAGGTACTCCACCGACTCCTGTGACAACTCCGACCGATCAAATCACGCATCCCAGTGTGGGCGGCCGTCGGATCCACGGTTTGAGCGCTGCTCCTAATTTCGGCAACAGGTTCATCGTCAACGGCCGGCCGTTCAACGGCACGGGCTTCGGTCTGAGCCTGCGGCAACTGGCCAACTTCAGTGCCGACACGACCACTGCCCCCACCACCACGCCGGTCGTGCTGGGGGCCTACGATCCCGAACTGTCGGACTCCAGCATCAATGGCACGTACGGCAATATGGCCGGCCTGGGTACCCTGCCGGCCGACGTCACCTACAACAGCCCCAACTTCCCCTACGCGCTGTTGCCCAATCACGCGCGGCTGCGGCCTACCTTGCCGCCGGCTACCGGTGGCCCGCCGCTCGGCCAGTACGACGTCTATGTCGACCCCACGGGGCCCGGCGGCGCCGACGAAGACTACGACGCCGTCGATTACCAGAACATGATCCTGGCGATGAAGTACTGGCGGCTGCTGCCGGGTGGTTCCGCTTCGGAGCCCATGTCCTACCAGGCGGCTGTCCTCTCGCCCTCGTTCCACCGGCCGGAACTCGTCAACTTCCATCTCAATAGTCCCAATAGCGCGGTCTATCAACTGTTGGCCAATGCCTATGGCGCGGCGGGTCCCTTTACCTGGCAGCAATTGAGCCCGGCATTGCTGCAGGCAGCACCCACGCCGCCCAGTGTCGTTCAACTCATCGCCCTCAACCGCTTCCGTCGTCGCCTGCTGCTGCGGCCCGACCCGATCGATCACCCGAACTTTCCCAATGGCGCGGGCGGCAATCGCTTCCACCCGGAACTCAACAGCAACACCACGATGAACGGGGCCATACCCTCCACGGCCGACTGGGACGTCGACAACGACGGCGATGGCGTGAGAGATAGCATTTGGATCGACATCGGCCTGCCGGTGCAGTCGACCTCCGATGGCCGAGCCTATAAGCCGCTGGTGGCGGTGCTCTGCTTGGACCTCGATTCCAAGTTGAATCTCAACGCGCACGGCAACCCCAACCACGGCAACCCGGCCGCGCGTTTCGAAGGACCCATCGCCGGCGTCACCCCGGGCACCAACACCGGCCCTAACCACGCGGCTGCTGGCGGTGTCTATCCCCTTTGGAATCCCGGCGGTTCAACGGGGCTGGGGCACGGCCCCGCGGAGATCAGCCTGGCCGGCGTCTTGGGCCTCTACGGCTGGGACGGGGCGCCGGGAATTGCCGGCACGGATGACGGCGGCAGCTTGCCGGGTATCGATGATCCCTCCGAGTTTGGTTTGGGCGACGACTTCACGTCGCCAGGCGCCGATGGCCGTCCCGGCATCGCAGGAGTCGACGACGACAACAACGGCACCTTAGACAATGTGCTGGAATTGTTGGCCATCGGATCTGACGATGCCGAAGTGCTCGGTGCCGATAGCCAGCCTGGCCTAGCCGGGGTCGACGACAACTTCGACGGAGTTGTGGACGACTTTGGCGAAATGGGCTGGCCGGGTAGCGACGACTTCTGCGAGCACGCCCGGCTTTTCTGGGGCGCGATCGGCAGCACCAGCGGCCCCATCCGCGCGCCGATCGGCAGTTGGCCCAGCCAATACAACGCCCGCCGCGTCGATGGCCGTTATGGCGAGATTTG
>CAYWTU010000947.1:0-1767 GCA_964461275.1 uncultured Pirellulales bacterium
AATGCAGCGGACCGGAATTCCCACGCTGAAGGTCGGCTTCAACAAGGTCTTCGGCTACTACCTGGAGATCACCAACCCGCACAAAGAAAAGGTTCCCGACGACTACATCCGGCGCCAAACGGTCAAGAACGCCGAGCGATACGTGACGCCGCAGCTCAAAGAGTATGAGGAGAAGGTGCTGACGGCCGACGAGCGGGCGATGCAATTGGAATACACGTTGTTCGTCGAGCTGCGCGACGAGACCGCCCGCCAGACGCGGCGACTGTTGACCATGGCCGACGCACTGGCGCAGCTCGATGTGCTCTTGGCGCTGGCGGACCTGGCGCGCGACCGCAGTTACTGCCGGCCGCGGATGTCCAACGAGCCGCGGTTGGAGATTTACGACGGCCGACATCCGGTGCTCGATATTTATCAGCCGGCCGGTCAGTTCGTCCCCAACGACGCGCGGCTGGATCCGCACGACGCGCAGGTGCTGCTCATTACCGGCCCGAACATGGCCGGCAAGAGCACCTACATTCGCCAAGTGGCGCTATTGACGCTGATGGCGCAGGTGGGCAGCTTTGTGCCCGCTCGGCAGGCCGTGATCGGTGTGGCCGACCGCATCTTCGCCCGCGTCGGGGCCAGCGACGAATTGTCGCGCGGGCAAAGTACGTTTATGGTCGAAATGACGGAGACCGCCCGCATTTTGAACACCGCCACCGGCAAAAGCCTGGTGATCTTAGATGAAATTGGCCGCGGCACAAGCACGTACGACGGCGTCTCGTTGGCCTGGGCCGTCGTCGAGTACCTGCACGATCGCGTGGGCTGCCGCACGTTGTTTGCCACCCATTACCACGAACTGGCCGACCTGGCCCGCTCCCTAGACTCGGTCCAAAACCTGAACGTGGCGGTCCGAGAATGGCAGGACGACGTCGTGTTTCTGCACAAGATCGTGGAAGGGGCGGCGGACAAGAGCTACGGCATCCAAGTCGCGCGGCTGGCCGGCGTGCCGCGCGAGGTGATCCATCGGGCCAAAGACCTCCTGGCGGAACTGGAAGCCGAGCACTTGGACGAAAACGGGCGTCCCCGGCTGGCCAAAAGGTCCAAGCCCTCGGGCGCACGGCAATTGCAGCTCACGTTGTTTGGCCCGGCCGAGCATCCATTGTTGGATCGAATTCGCCAAACCGAAGTGAACAACCTGACGCCGCTGGAGGCGCTGATGCTCTTGCAAGAGTGGCAAAAGGCGCTGGCCGAAGAAACGCCGCACAAGCCGCGCTAATCCGCAGCAAGCCGAATTGGCTGGCGTAGTTGACCAACGACTGGGCGGATCGGGTTCAACCCGTCCGACCGAGCGGATAGTCTGTAGTTTGCCGCTCATCCGCCATCTTGCCATTCGACCCCATGACGCGCATCGGACTCGAGCCGCAGACGACGAATCCGCCGCGCGGGAAATCGGCGGCGGTCGACCGCCCTTTGCGCGTGGCGTTCTTGGTCAACTTTCTGGCGCCGGAGATGCGGGAGGTCTGTCGCGCGTGGCGCGACGATTGCGACGCGTTTCGAGCCCTGTTGTCGGTCCCCATGGAGGCCAACCGCGCCTGGCAGGCGCAGCACGCAGACCTGGACGTGGCGATTCAGAAAACCTGGACCCTCGCCCGGCGCGACCGACATCCCTCGGGCTACGACGATGTGATCTACATTCACGTGCCGCTGGACACCTATCGACAGCTGCGCCGATTTGCCCCGCGCGTCGTCGTGGCCCCCGAGCTCGGCGCACGGTCGACAATGGCC
>CAYWTU010000948.1:0-1765 GCA_964461275.1 uncultured Pirellulales bacterium
CGAATAAGCTCGGGTGATTCCCGGCGATCAAGGGCCATCGGAATCACCCGGTACGCCAGGCAGCTCAGAAGAATTCTTTCGGCAGTCAGCCGCCGTTTCGTGGCACTACTGGGTCGCCTGCGGATTTGGCTGCGGCGTTGGCGGTCGTATATGCTACAGCGCCGCTTCAGCTTGTTCCGCAGGCAGCAGAGGAAACCATTCGCCATGAACCTCTTGCGACACCCTCGACCCCGCCGCCGTCCTTCCAACTCCCTTGGCCAAACGGCGTTGCCGCAACGGCCAGCTTGCCACTGTGCGATCGAACCTCTGGAGCAGCGGCGGCTGTTGGCGCTCGATCCAGCGCTGCTGGCCGATTTGAGTTTTCCCACGGCGCCGGTCGATCGAGGAGACGTCATCGGGACCATTGGCGGCGCAACGTTCTTTAATCTGCGCGACAGCGCTATCGGCTACGAGCTTTGGAGACAAGACGCCGGCGACCTATTTCCTGTGCTGCTCAAAGACATCAATCCCGGCATTGGAAGTTCTTTCCCCACCACGTTCTTCGATGTGGGCGGAACGATTTTTTTCATCGCCAGCGACGGCGTCACCGGCGGTGAGCTCTGGAAGACTGACGGAACCGCGAGCGGAACGGTTTTGGTGCGCGACATCGCGCCGGGCCCAGCCACATCGTTCGCGAGCCGATTCACGAATCTCAACGGAGTGCTCTTATTTCGCGCCAACGACGGCACGACGGGCCCCGAGCTGTGGCGCAGCGATGGAACCAGCAGTGGAACGTTCCTGGTGCGTGACTTTCAAGCGGGGCCGTATTCCGGCAACCCCGATTACCTGACCAACGCCAATGGCACGTTGTACTTTGCGGCCAACGACGGAATTGTGGGCCGCGAGCTCTGGAAGAGCGACGGGACCAGCACGGGCACTTCGCTGGTCCGCGACATCCAATTCGGCTTCGCGGGCTCGACGCCGAAGGAACTCACCAATGTGAGCGGCACGCTGTTCTTCTCGGCCAATTACGCCCCTTATGGCGTCGAGCTATGGAAGAGCAATGGCGCCTATTCCGGCACGATACCGGTGCGGGATATCCAAACGGGCGCCGTCAGTTCCAATCCCGGCGGGCTGATCAATCTCAATGGCACACTGCTGTTTCGGGCTAACTTCAGCGGGCTAGGCAATGAACTTTGGAGGTCAAACGGCACGAGCTCCGGCACGCAATTGGTCAAGGACATCAACCCCGGCGCCGGCAATTCGAATCCCAACTACGCCATGGCCGAGGTCAACGGCATGCTCTATTTCGGGGCCGACGACGGCTTGCGCGGCCGCGAACTATGGCGCACAGACGGCACGAGCACCGGCACAACCCTGGTCAAAGACATCGACACCTTTATCCAGCCAGGCGGATCGAACCCACAGCACCTCACCAATGTTGGTGGGCTGTTGTTTTTTAGCGCCCATGAGTCATTGGGCTACGAACCTTTCCGCAGCGACGGCACGAGCACGGGCACGGGCATTCTCAAAGACATTGGTCCCAGCTCGGCCGACAGTGACCCGCGCGAGTTTGTCAACGCCAACGGCACACTCTATTTTTTTGCCAACAACGGGGCCGACGAATATCTGTGGCGCAGCGACGGCACCGGCCCTGGCACGCAACTTGTTCTCGCCCCGTCGGGGGTCGTCGACCCGCTCGCCAACTCTTCTCCCAACAACTTCACGCCCGTTGGCGGCGTCACGTTCTTCGTGGCCAACGGTGCTGGCCTGGGCAACGAACTCT
>CAYWTU010000949.1:0-1762 GCA_964461275.1 uncultured Pirellulales bacterium
CGCCTGTCGAAGTGAACCCGCGGAAGTAGTTGTGTGGCGTCGTGGCTCAAACCCCCGGTCATTGACCGGGGGCTAATAGTGATCGACGCCATTCAAATTACGCAGCCACTTAGCGTACCCAAGCCGGCGATGGACGGAAACGCACGTCTTAATACCCGCCCGAAATAATTCACCGTCCTTGGCCCCACTGGAAGCCTCGCGCGGGGCGCTGATAGATTACGGCGTTCCGATGGTCGGAATACCCTTGCCGCAGGCGGCTGCCGGGGGATGGGCCGCCCGTATCCCACCTTTCTGCGATCGTCGCCTTGCCTATGTCAACTTCCAGATTTCGTCCCATTCGACGCCTGCTCGTCGCCAACCGCAGCGAAATCGCCATCCGCGTCATGCGCACGGCCCACGAGTTGGGCATCGGCACGGTTGGCGTCTACTCACACGAAGACCGCTACGCCCTGCACCGCTTCAAGGCCGACGAGGCTTACCCCGTGGGAAAACCGGGCGAGCCGCTGCGGTCGTACCTGGACATCGACAGCATTGTCGAAATTGCCCAGCGACACCACGTCGACGCCATTCATCCCGGCTACGGCTTCTTGTCTGAGAACCCCGAGTTGGCCCGCGCGTGCCAGGCGGCGGACATCGTATTCGTCGGGCCCAAGGTCGAGCAGCTCGAACAACTGGGCGACAAAGTGGTGGCCCGCGGCATTGCGCACCAGGCGGGCGTCCCCACGCTGTCGGGCAGCGATAAGCCGCTGGCCAACGTCTCCGAGGCCCGCAAACTGGCCGATTCGCTGGGTTATCCCGTGCTCCTCAAGGCCGCCAAGGGGGGCGGCGGGCGCGGAATGCGAGTGGTGCACAACCAAATGGAATTGCAACCGTCGCTGGAACAGGCGCAGCGCGAAGCAGCCGCCGCGTTTGGCAGCCCCGACACATTCCTGGAGAAGTACCTGATCGGGCCGCGGCACATTGAAGTGCAACTTTTGGGCGACAAGCACGGCAACCTGGTGCATCTGTACGAACGCGATTGCTCGATCCAGCGCCGGCATCAGAAGGTGGTCGAAATCGCGCCGTGCCCAAGGTTGGACAAAAAACTGCGGCAGGAGATTTGCGAGGCGGCGTTGGCCATCGGGCGGCAAGTCCGTTACGAGAACGCCGGCACGGTGGAGTTTCTCGTCGACGAGGCGGCCGGAAAATTCTACTTCATCGAGGTCAATCCCCGGATTCAGGTGGAGCATACCGTGACCGAGGCGGTGACCGGCGCCGACCTTATCAAGTGCCAAATCCTGGTGGCCCAAGGGGCCAAGCTCAGCGATTCGGAGATCGGATTTGCCTCGCAAGAGGCCATTGCACCGCGGGGCTACGCCATCCAGTGCCGGCTGACCACCGAGGCGCCCGAGAACCAGTTCATGCCCGACTACGGGCGAATCACTCAGTATCGCAGCGCCGGCGGGCTGGGAATTCGGCTCGACGGCGGCACGGCGTTTACCGGCGCCATCGTCACGCCGTTCTACGATTCGCTGCTGGTGAAAGTGACCGCCTGGGGGCTGGAATTTCACGAGGCCGGTCGACGCATGGAACGGGCGCTGCAGGAGTTCCGCGTCCGTGGCGTGAAGACCAACCTGCCGTTTCTGATCAACCTGATCACGCACCCCACGTTTCTGGCTGGCCAATGCACCACCCGTTTCATCGACGAGACGCCCGAGTTGTTCCAGTTCGAACGCCGCGGCGCCCGTGCCACAAGGTTGTTCAGCTACGTTGCCGACGTGAT
>CAYWTU010000950.1:0-1761 GCA_964461275.1 uncultured Pirellulales bacterium
CGGGCAGCGGGCTTATACAAACGGAATCGACTGGCTGGGAACCGTCAAAGGCTCGCTGGATCGCGACTTCTTGCGTTTTCCCCCGGCCGGTGGTCGGGTAACCGCTATTCAGCCGTCCGCACTGGCTGAGTTCTGGCGGCACGAACGGCCACAGCGCACTCTGCCGCGTCGTGATCAGCCCGGCCGAATACTGTTGTCCGGCGATCCCGTCGGCTCGGGAATCGCCCTCGCCAATGGCGTCGCTTTCTTTACAACCACCATGAGCAACAAACTTGTCGGCGTGGATGCCAAGACCGGACATCTCCTCATGGAAAAAGCCTTGGAACCCCTCTGGTGCGGCCCGGCCATCTCCCGCGGCCGCGTCGTTGTCGGCGCCGGGAACATTCTCTGGCAAGTCGATCCTCAGCTCATCCCTGAACCGGCAGAGTTCGACATGCCGGTGGAGCCCCACGGTGCCGTGTACAGCTTCGGCCTGCCCGGCAACGACGAACAGGACCGCCTGCCAGACGACGAACAACCAACCCCACGCGGTTAACCGCTCGGCTCATCCTTAAACCGCACCCGCCCCGTCCGCCAGCTCTGCCGCCAGCATCTCCAGCATCGCTTCATCCACCGCCGCCTCGCCCTTGCCCTTCATGTGCTCGCCAGGCGCGACCTTCAGCTTCCCGGCCGCGCCGAGCGGTCGCCCCCGCAGCTGGCTACCGCTCTGCCGTGAGCTGGCCAGGAAAGTCGCAAGGGACCCGTTGGCGGTGCTGGCGGCTTCGTCTTTCTTGCCGGTCAGAATCGTCGTCAACGCCTCCACGTCGGCAAAGGTATCCGGCCGCATCCCCACCGGCGACGATTGCAACTCCCCCAGCGCCACATCCGTTCGTTCCCCCACGCACACCGCGCACGAGCACGGCTCATCGTCCCCTCGCAGTTGTAAGATTCGATTCGGATTCTGCGCAAAATACTCAGCCGCATTTCGCGGCACGCTCACCCGCGTTTCACCCTCGCCTCCCCCATCGTCCCCTGTGCCCCCCCCCGCCGGCCAGCCGGCCCCTTGCTCTCCCTCGCCCGTCGGCCCTCTCGAATTGATTTCGTTGATGACCGCCAGGGCATCATTCGGCGCACACTTGCCGTCGTCCGTCACATCGACAAAGCCAATAATCAGCGGATGATCCTTCGCGCCAATTTCCCCCTCGGCGCCGGGACGCGAATTCAAGTAGTTGATCACCAGCAGCGCGTCGATCGGACTGACGTTGTTGCCCACGTCGTTGTTGACGTTATAGGCGTTCTCCAGATTGTGAAACGGATGCGGCCGCACCGTCGCAATCCCAAAATCCACGCTGCCGCTCGTCTGCCCGCCCGTCACCGTCACCGTCGCATATCCTTGCGGCGGCGTCGTCACCGTATAGCCGGCTGGCGGCGTCACATAAATGTGATACGTCCCGTCAGGCAAGCCAGCCAAAGAATACGCCCCGCTGTTGCTCGAAGTTGCCGACGTCGCCGCGCCCCACGTCAGCGTATCCAGCACCACGCTTGTGCCGTAGCGACCATAAGCAATCACATACTGAATGTCCCCCGCCGCGCGGCTGACCGTCATCGTCGTGAACGAGCCGACCGCCATGGCGATCAGCGGCAGCGTGAGATGCCAGAAGTAGTCGGCAACCTGCCCGAGAAACGACAGCTGCGCCCAGTTGTCGGAGCCGAGCCCCTTGCGGGGAAACCACTGGAAGAACGAGCCGCCGGCGAAGACGACGATCAGGAGCACGGCGAAGA
>CAYWTU010000951.1:0-1760 GCA_964461275.1 uncultured Pirellulales bacterium
TTGCCAGGGCAATCGTGCTAGCTTCAAAGGGGTGGTCAGGTACTCCGTACCTGACGGCAGCGTCAGCGAGGTAGTTCTACAAACTCATCAATACGTCCACGGCCCGGCGGTCGACATGTTCCTTGCCGATGAATCACTGACGGACGGTTGGCAGTGGCCGTTGCAGGAGGACCACGAGCAGACGGCCCGCGACCTGTGGAAGGCCAGCACGGACACGAAGACCCACAATGTGAATTGGTGGATCAGATCGGAGATCGTGGGCAAGAGCGGGACAACAAACGCCGGCGCTTTTTAGACCTGTTGGAGCAGCAGTTGCTCGCCGGCGACGCCGGGCGGTTTCTCGATCGTGCCTTGCAATTGGAGTGCACAAGGGAATGCTGCGGTGCGTCGAGGGCGTTGGACGTCCCTGGGGCGCAACGGAGTCGGGTGCACGACCACGCTTGTAACTTCCCGCCTGCCGAAGGTCTAATGCCCGCATGATTCGCATTGGCATCGTCGGCTGTGGGCGCATCTTGGCGGCGCATTTGCGCGGCTACCGGCTGCTGCGGCAGGCCGGCGTTGACGACTTTCGCATCACCGCACTGTGCGCTCGCCGCCAGGCGGACGCCGAGATGTATCTGGTGCGCGGGGAAGGCCCTCCACAGCGCCCCGCCGTCAGTGACTTGCCAGGCGATCCACTTTCGATTGGCGACGAATACCTGTCGGACTTTCAAGCGGACGAGTCGCCGCAGGTGTTTTCCGACTATCGGCAGATGATCGCCTCGGGCCTGGTCGACGCGGTCAATGATTTCTCGTCGCACGGCCTGCACCATCATGTGGCAGAGGCGGCGCTCTCCGCCGACAAGGACTTGATGTCGCAAAAACCGCTGGCGGCGTCGGTCGCGGCAGCGCGGCGAATGTGCGAACTGGCCGACCGCCGCGGCCAGGTGTTCGGCGTGTTCGAGAATTTTCGTCACTTGGCGGCCACGCGGCATCTGCGTTGGTGGTTCGAGGACGCCCATCGCGGCGGGCGCGTGCAGATGATTTGGATCGGTTACGTGGGGGCTTGGTGGGCGCCTGACCGAATCGTAGCCCATACGCCATGGCGACACCGGCGCCGCGAAGGGGGCGGCATCAGCTTGGACCTGGGTGTGCATTTCTTCGATCAAATTCGGCACGTGGCCGGCGAAATCGAGTCGGTCACGGCCCAGACCGCGGTCCTGGAGCCCAAGCGATTCACGCGCGACGTCGAAAACCAAGTAGTAGCCGAGATCGATTGCGACGCCGACGACACCTGCCTGGCACAGTTTCGAACCGTCAGCGGCGCCGTCGGGTCGCTGACAGCCAGTTGGTGCGGTCACGGCGGCGCCACCCTGGTCGACTCGGGCAGCGTTTGGTACGGTACGCGCGGCCGGGTGAGCGGCCCGCAGGTGACGCTGGACGATGGCGCGGTCCATTCGCTGGAAGAACTGTATCGGCGCGGCGCGAGCGCCGAGCGGCAGGCCCGCGATTTTCCCCTGGGGCTTACCGACAGTTTTGCTTTGGCGCAATACGACTGGCTGGAGGCGGTGCGGCGCCGCCGACCGCCCGAGACCGATGGTTGGGAGGGCCTGCGCGACCTGGCCGCTGCCTACGCCATCGTCGAGTCGGCCCACGCAGGCCGCCTTGTGGCCGTCGCCGATGTGCTCAGCGGCGCCGTGGCGGACTACCAACGGGTCACGGCGGAATAGATGGGATGAAGGCTCGTTGCTCTGGTACAAGAGACTGTAGTGTCGTGTTTC
>CAYWTU010000952.1:0-1759 GCA_964461275.1 uncultured Pirellulales bacterium
TTGGCCGGCGTGTGCCGCAACCAGTTCCCGCAGGTCTTCGTCGGCGCTGGCGGCGTCGCGCAAGTGAAACTGCACGGTTTGGCCGGGCCGCACGAAATCGCCGACGGCGATCACGCCCGACTCGGGATCGGCGCCGACCACATTGCGAACCAAGAAGTCGCCGCGGCGAAACTCGCCTTGATACTCGTTGGTCACTCGGCCGACGTGCAGCCCTTGCCGCACCAGGGCCTGTTCGTGCGGCGATAATTCCGCGTACACCGCTTGCAGTTGCTGCATGGCCGGCTTGCCGCTGAGCTCGACGATGATGTTCTGTTGAGCCTTGGTAATCACGAAGTGCCGACCGACCGGGCGGCACCCCTGCGAGACCAAGCTCCGCACTCGAACGCCGCCATGAATCAGCGCCCCCACGGCGCCGTCACGGTGAACCTCGTCCCCCAGCAGCAGCCGATTTTGACCCGGGCCCCAGCCGCCGCTGGCCATCCCACCCATCACTGGCACGCCCGGCTGATCTTCGTTCAAACGTTCAAGGAGCACATCGGCGGGAAACGAAAACGGCTCGCCCAACAGCAGCAGCGTCGACGCAGCCGGCCAAACGTCGCCGATGGCGTCCGGCCAACCCGTGATGCTCCCCCCGTCCGATGTCCGTTCGAAGCCCAGGCGCAACGGCGTGATGTTGGCGCCGGGCAAGACGGCGCCCCAGACGCTGACGGCCGGCTCTTGTTCGACTTCGCGGCCGGCGCCAACGATCGATTCGCCCGTGCAGCCCAGCAGCGTCTTGGCGCCGAGCGTGCGGCGGACCAGCGACCCAATGGCTGGCAGCTCCTCGGCGAAACCCGCCGAGACGAACACCAGCGCCAGATCGGCCGGCGTCTGTAGCGCCTGGGCCACCTCAGCGGCGGCCTCGTCGGCTGCGTGCAACGCGCCGGCCAGCGTCGACAGGCCGACCGCGATCAAAGGTGGGGCGTCGCTGCGACTCATGGGCGGAAAGGAGCTTTCGGAAAACGAGCGCGTCAGGTCGTCGTTGAGCGATGGAAATGGACGTGTCGCCAGTGGTTGTCCTGGTGGTGCCAAATGCGAGTTTCCTCACACCTCCGCGTCACTGCGGCCCCGTCGGCAGCCAGCCTCTGGACCAGCCGGATGTAGCTCACCACCGCCACATCGCCCATCAGGCGAACGTGCGGCGAACACATGGTGACGTTGCGGCGCGGCGGGGGTTCGGAGCCGTCGAAGTAGAACTGGTGAAATTCCATCCCTTCGACCAGCTCGCCGCACGCTTCCGGTTCGAAGGCGGTGATCGTCGGGTCGCAAAGATCGGCGTACGTTTCCCAGTCGCCGTCTAAAATGGCTTCCAAGAGACGTTGATTGGCGTCGAGCACTTCTTGTCGAGCGGACATACGTAGGTCGCCCCTTGGATAAAGTGTTGTTAACCGGCGAACTCAAGCGCCGAGCAATTCGCGAATCTTGCTGCGGCCGGCGTCGAGCGCCGCGGAGAGCTGGGCCGGCTCTTTGCCGCCAGCCTGGGCCATGTCGGGCCGGCCACCCCCACTTCCCCCCACCACCTGCGCCGCCGCGGAAATCCAGTCCACCGCGCTCACGCCTTTTTGCTCCAGCTCACGGCTGATGCCGGCGATCATCGTCACGCGGTCATCCTGGCGGCTGGCCAGCAGCACAGCGACCGGCCCCACCTTCTTCCGCAGCGCGTCGACCATCTGCCGCATGGCCGGCGCCGCGGCGCCGACCATTTCGGCCACGACAATCT
>CAYWTU010000953.1:0-1757 GCA_964461275.1 uncultured Pirellulales bacterium
TCCAGGCAACGTCGTGGCCGATCAGTGGGTCACGTACGCTGCTGCTGCCGAGGAGGCCGGGCGCCGGCCGGACCGGGCCGATTTCAAGGTGGCGCGGTCGATATTCATCGCCGACTCGACAAAGGAGGCCGTCGATCGCGGGCAGGGCCGTCGCGCGGTATTTCCGCCGTCGGAGGAGCGCTAACGTGAAGCTTTCGCGGACCGTAGCCTACGCCATTCGGGCAACGCGGCACCTGGCCCAAGGCCAACCGGAGACGCCGGTGCCGTGCAGCCAACTGGCCGCTCAAGGGCAGATGCCCGAGCGATTCTTGTTACAGGTGCTCCGCAACCTGGTGCATCACGGCGTGCTGCACTCCACCCGCGGCGTCGACGGCGGGTACTCGCTGCACCGACCGCTGGCCGAGATTTCGCTGTTGGAAGTAATCGAGGCGGTCGACGGTCCGCTGACCAGCCGCGTCCCCCCCAAGCCCGGACTCTCCGACCAGCAGGTTGAGCTCCTAACCGACAAGCTCAAGGAAATCAACGACCTGACACGCTCCCAGTTGGAGGCGATCAAGTTGAGCGCCCTGGTGACGCGCCCCACCGGCGCACTGCCGGACTCGAACGATCCATAATGCGGCGAGGCGGCGGATTCAGGGCCGAGCCGGGGGGCCAAAAGGCCCGCAACGGATCCTCGGTTCGCTATAGGTTGGCGATTCTTAGGGCGCTCAATGGCCGGGTTTTGTGTGCCCTTTCGCACAGACAGTGCGACGCGCCAGTGCCGGGCCCGCTCGCAAATCTGTCGGGGATTCTCTGACTCACCGGTTGGTTTAAGGCCAACGGCGACCTCTTGGCAGGCCCGCTCACCGGGCATTGCTGACAAAAACCCTAGAAATCTCGGATGTCTAGGAGCTGCCGCTGGGGACAGGCGCTCGGGCCGCCCACGCGGGCAATAGTCCGGCATGAAAGGTGCATTTTGGTCACCCAAGAGAACTTGCATTGACTGTTGGGGCGGCCCGCCGTCTGGGTCGGCGGGTCGCTGCCGAGCCGTTCGTCACGAGGTGATCCGATGAAGATGTCGCGTACGTTGAGTTATGCCGTGCAAGCGCTGTTGGAACTGTCCGAGTTGGGGGACAACCAGCCGGTTTCGTGTCGTCAGTTGGCCGAAATGGGTGGCATGCCCAAGCGGTTCCTGTTGCAAATCTTGCGGGCGCTTGTGACCAAGGGAATCCTTCGCTCGACTCGCGGTGTCGAAGGCGGCTACACATTGGCCCGACCGGCGAGCCAAATCTCGCTGCTGGAGATTGTCGAGGCGATCGACGGCCCAGTGTCGCTGGAGTTGCCGGGCTTGACCGAGGGGAATGCGCAGCTTGGGGCCGCGTTGACCGGCGTCAATTCCGCGGTGCGTGAAAGCTTAGGAAATGTGCGGCTGGCGCAACTCGCCGGAGGTTCCCGCAAAGGGCCGACGTTTCGATTCCCGCAGCGCCGGGTGACGCCGTCCGATCGGCACGAGGCGGCCATAGCGCCGATTCGCGAATTGGAACTAGTGGGCGCAGGAATCTGAGCGGCAACGACTCGACCCCGCAATTGCGGTTGTTGCGACATGAAGATCTCACTCGCCGCCATGATCGCTCTCAGAGTCCAGCAAGCAACCTTCTCGGCTGGCTGAAATCAACGAGATTTAGCGGCCCGTTGTCGGGCTGTTTTGGCGCCCTCTTGGAGTCCTTCTATGAAGGCTTGTTGTTGGTCAAGTGGTTTTGGGAAGCGGGAGCGGGGAC
>CAYWTU010000954.1:0-1753 GCA_964461275.1 uncultured Pirellulales bacterium
AGCATGATGCCGCCATTCGCGTAACCGCTGCCGGCGATCTGGAACTGTTGCGCGGGATCAGCCGGCGCTACAAGCTGAAAGTCTACTACTTGAGCGAAGCCGCTCGGGAACAATCGGGCGACATGGAGCAGTTGGCCGAGAATCTCCGCAATCACGCGGCCGAGGGGCAGTCGTCGCAACTGGGCGCCGGCGTCCGCACCATTTTGAACGACCTCCGCGGCACACCCCCCACGGCCGTGATTCTGCTGACCGACGGCGTGACCACGGAAGGGGAATCGATCAGCGACGTGGCCGCCTACGCCCGTCGCAAGCGTGTGCCGCTGCACACCGTGGCCTTGGGCAGCGACGTGGCCGTGCAATATTTGGAGCCGGCCGATCTGGTGGTCGACGAAGTGGTGTTTGTCGATGACCTGGTGAACTTCGAGTTCAAACTGACAGGCCAGGGATTTGAAAACCAGCAGGTGGACGTCGTCTTGCGGCAAGAAGATCAGGAACAGGCGTTGGCCAAGACGACGGTCACGGTGGGTCCGGACGGTCAACCGCAGTCGGCCCGGCTCACCTATCGACCGACGCGCGTCGGCGAGTTTCGTTACGTGCTCGAGGCGGCCGAGCAGCAGGGCGAGGTCCAGACGGTGAACAATCGCCGCACCTGCGCTATCAGCGTTCGCAAGGAGCAAATCCGCGTCCTGTTGGTGCAGGCGTATCCCAACTATGAATTCCGGTACTTGAAAAACATGTTGGAGCGCGACCATACGATCGAGCTCAAAACGTTGCTTCAAGAGGCCGATCCCGAGTACGCCGAGGCGGACAAAACAGCCATCCGCGTTTTTCCTGCCCGCCGCGAGGCGCTGTTCGAGTTCGACGTGGTGATTTTCGGCGACGTCAATCCGGCGTTTCTTAGCGCTCCCACGCAGTCGCTGTTGGCCGACTTCGTGCGCGAGAAAGGGGGCGGGCTGGTGATGATTGCCGGACCGCTGTACAACCCGTCGGCGTTTCGCAATTCACCCTTGGCGGCGCTGTTGCCGATCGACCCGGCGGCGGGCAGTTCACCCGAAGTCGGCCGGGTGATTTCCGACGGTTTCGTAACAACGCCCACGGAGCTCGGCCTTGCCAGCCCGTCGTTCCAACTGGGCGACACGCCCGAGGCCTCGCGGCGCATCTGGCAGCAGCTTCCCAATTTGTATTGGCTGTACGAGGCGGGACGGCTCAAACCCGGGGCGCAGGTGCTGGCCGAGCATCCTTCGCGGCTCGGCGAGGACGGCCGCCGTTTGCCGGTGATCAGCATGCAATACGCGGGCGCGGGCAAGGTGCTGTTCCACGCCACGGACGACACCTGGCGGTGGCGCTACCGCGTGGGCGATGTGTACTTCGCCCGCTACTGGGTGCAGACCGTGCGCTATCTGAGCCGGCTCAAGTTGACGGGCCAAGACCGCGCGGCGGAACTGGCAGCCGACCGTCGCGAGTATCGCCGCGGTGAGCCGGTGCGGCTGCGCGTCCGCTTCGCCGACGATCGGTCCGTATCTAACTTCAGCATGAATGACGTCGGATGTCCGACCTATCGGGGATTGCCGCTGGATCGCTACCTGACAATCCTCGACAGCACGAATCCCATGCATCGCCTCTGGTCCGAAGGTCATTGGAACAAACTAACCGTCGCGCACGGCTGCTATTGGAAGCAGTGCACGTTTTGCGATGTCGGGCTCGACTACATCAGCCGGTATGAAGTGACGCCGACCGAACGGCTGATCCAACA
>CAYWTU010000955.1:0-1748 GCA_964461275.1 uncultured Pirellulales bacterium
CGTCCCGCCGATGAGAAAAATGCCCAGGAATCGGTCGCCCCAGGCTTTGAGCTGCGGATCGTCGGCCGGCAAGTTCAACAACTCGGGCAGCGCCTGCCCGCGCGTGATGTTGAAAATCTGGCTTTCGTAAACGTCGAAGACCCAACCGGCCGAGGCGATCAGCAGCACCAGCCATTGGTAGCCGGTGACCGACTTGTACCACGCGATCGGGCGTTCAGCGGTGGGAGAGGGCATCGACTGGGACTCGGCTAGTTTTTTTCTGATGCGCCCGGTCGACGGGGCCGAGCGAAGTTGACGAAATCGACAGCCGGCTTGCCCGACAGCACGGCCAACACGTCCCGAGCGACGTCGCTTGTGACGCGGTCTTGCGCCTCGCGCGTGAAGGCGCCAATGTGCGGCGTGAGAATCACGTTGGGAAGTTTCTCCAAGCGGCCGGCGTGCGGCGGTTCGACGGCGCGCACATCGAGCGCCGCCGCCCGCAGCCGGCCCGACTCCAGCGCCGACAGCAGGGCCCATTCGTCGACGATTTCGCCGCGCGACGTGTTGATCAGCGCGGCGCCGGGCTTTATCCGCTCGAATTGGTCGCGACCCAACAAACCGCGTGTGGTTGCCCCCAGCGGCAAGTGCAGCGAGACATAATCGGCCTCGGCCAGGACCGCGTCCAGTGAAAGCAGTTGGACCTGCTGTGCCTGGGCCGCGGCGGCCAGCGCGGCGGCCGCTGGATCGTGCGCCACGACGCGCATCTCGAAAGCGGCTGCTCGGCGCGCGGCCAGTTGACCGATCCGGCCAAAGCCGATCAGCCCCAGCGTCTTGCCGCAAAGTTCCGTGCCGGTGAACTGCTGCCGCCCCCAGCCGCCCGACTTGGCGTCGGCGTCGGCGGCGATGATCGGCCGGGCGAGCGCCAAGAGAAACGCCAGTGTTAGCTCGGCGACCGATACGGCGTTGGCGGCGGGTGTGGCGGTCACGACAATTCCGGCCGCCGCGGCCGCTGCCACGTCGATGTTGTCCAGCCCCACACCGGCGCGCGCGACGATCTCCAGCCGTCGGCCAGCCGATAGCACCGCGTCTGTGACCTGCGTTTGATTGCGCACAATTAGCGCGCGGACGTCGCGGATCGCCGTCAGCAACTCGGCCGGCGACCGCCACATGTGGGGCGCGTATTCCACGGCGAAGGCGGCGGCCAGCCCGTCGATGGCTGGGCCGGTGACTTGTTCGGCAATCAAAACGTCGGGCACGGCGGGCGTCGTCCCTTCGATATTGTCACAGGTCGGCGTAAGGAATCGGCCTGTTAAGATCGAGCGCGCGATCGGCCGGCGGCAGGGGATACTTTAAACCCGTGGCGCAGTTGAACAACACGCAGCGCTCGCGCGGCGCGATGCGCCCGTCGGCAAGCGCCTGTTTCCACGCGGCATAAGTGGCAGCCCCTTCAGGGCACATCAGCAGCCCTTCGTGGTGCGCCACCTCGTCGCGGGCGGATAGAATCGCCTCGTCATCGACGGCGATGGCGAAGCCACCGCTTTCGCGCACGGCACGGAGCATCAGAAAATCGCCCACGGCCGCCGGCACGCGAATCCCGGCCGCCACCGTGTGGGCGTTGGGCCATAACTCGGCAAATTCGGCGCCGGTTTCGTAGGCCCGTACGATTGGCGCACAACCAGCGGCTTGGACCACCACCATCCGCGGCAACTTGCCGGTCAGCCAACCGATCTGCCTTAGTTCCTCAAACGCCTTCCACATGCCGATCAGGC
>CAYWTU010000956.1:0-1744 GCA_964461275.1 uncultured Pirellulales bacterium
GGCGGATTACCGCTCGAACAAATCCTCCACGACGATACCCCCCCCCTGTCAAGCAGAAACTCAAAAATACTCGATGCATTTGCCCGGTCACTCTTGAAATTGATGAGTCATTGTCAAATCCTGCGGGCCGTTTGCGCCGCGGGCTTCGCCCCCGTCCCCGAGCCGTGCGCTGCCGGCCCGTTGGGGCTGGGGCTTGCGATTGTGGCGTACCGCTGCCGACAGAAGCGGTTCACCGCGCGAGCGGGCGACATCGACTGGTCGGGCGCGGTGTGAAACGGGACGCGCGGGCCGAAACCACACCAAACGACGAAACGCAGCCGACGGTCGTTGGTCTACGATCACGCCCAAGGTTGCACACCGTGGCCCAAGCAACGAGTCCTACGCGGACTCTCCACCGGCTCTGAATCGCTCGGCAATGGCCGCCGGTATGTCCCGCGCGCCATGAATGACGGCAAGAACCTGAATCTCGTCGCCCTCCAGGCGATAGAACACGACGTACGATCCCACTCCGAATTCGCGAACCCCTGCGCCCAAATCCGGCCTCAGCGCGGACAGCTCGGGATGAGCCAATCGAAGCTCGCACTTCCACACCAACTCGTCGATTAGCTGGTCGGCGGCTTGGGGACTGAGGCGCTCGACGCCGACGAAGAACGCGATCGACTCCAGATCGTCACGTGCGGCGGCGGTCCAAACCAATCGCATTATTCGCCGACGCCGACTTCCCTTAGCCGCGCCCGCACTCGCTGCTTTAGTTCCTCGACATTCAGCGGCTGCGCTTCACCGCGATCCGCTTGTGCGATGCTTTGGGCGATATGCTGGGAGAGCTCCGCATGACGCGAGCGGATTTCGCGAAATACGCGAAGTGCGTCCAACACGACGTCTTCCGCAGCGCCGTAGTTTCCGCTGGAAACCTCGGCATCGACAAACTGGCGAACATCGTCGGGCAGCGGGAGCATGTGGACGCCCTTAAATGCTGAAAAATCGCCGCCCCCCGTTACACCAACCCCCGCTTCACCGCCCACACGGCCGCTTGGGTGCGGTCGGTGCAGTTGATCTTGCGCAGGATGTTCTGCACGTGTTCCTTGACGGTCTCCACGCTGATATTCAGCGACCGCCCAATCTCTTTGTTGCTCAGACCCAACGCTAAATGGCGCAGCACCTGCGTCTCGCGCTGCGTCAAGGAAACTTCATCGTCCTCTGTAACGCCCTTGGTGTTCATCGTGCTGGCAATGCGGCGTAATTCGGCCGAGCCCTTCGTCTCGCGGCCGGCGGCCACCGCACGAATGCTCTCCACCAGATCGGTCTGCGATGATCCCTTGAGCAGGTAGTCGTCGGCCCCCAGCGCCACCGCTCGGGCGATGTAGGTGGGATTGTCGTAAGTCGACAGGACCACCACCTTGGTGTCGGGCATTTCGCTGTGAATCGACTCCAAAGCCGTCAGACCATCGACCTCGGGCATTCGAATATCCATTAGAATCACGTTGGGCCGGTGCTTGCGTGCCTTTTCGATTGCCTCTTGGCCATTGCTGGCCTCGGCCACAACGTCGATGTCCGATCCGCTCAGCAGGCTGGCCAGCCCTGAGCGAACCACTTCGTGATCGTCCACAATCATCAGCTTGATGCTCATACAACCCTCATGAGCCGCACAAGGCGGTCGCTGCGTGTTCAAGATGCCCAAAGAGCCTGTCAACCCCCCTTGTCCAAACATAACCGGAATGGGGCCCGTGGACATCCCCCTAATTAC
>CAYWTU010000957.1:0-1740 GCA_964461275.1 uncultured Pirellulales bacterium
ACAGTTCCAAGAGAGGGACGTCGATGGCGTTGAGCCGCGGCCGGAACGTCTCGATCAACTCTGTCCAATGCGGATTCTGTTCCGAGTTAAACGCCACAACGACCAGCCGAGCGCCGTCGCGCACGCACTGCTCGTGCAAACGCTCCACTTCGCCGATGCAACGGCCATAACCGCGACCTGCCGCGAGACTGGAGATTTTCAGGTAGTACCCGTGGGGACCGTGCCGCTTTTGCAGTTCCACCTCTTCCGACAACGCCACATGGTCATTCCAGTAGGTCGTGAGGATCACGATTTGGGGACGGTAGGCGGCCACGTGCGAACGATATTGGGCGCACTCTTCGAACGTGGAGTAACCCACCATTCCAAAATTCAGCACTTCCACTGGCACGGCGCCGTCTGACGACAAACGCCGCTGCAACTGAGCCGCAAACGTGTCGGCCTGATGGACCCCCATGCCAAACGTTAATGAGTCGCCCAGGCAGGCGATCCGCAACGAGCCAGGACGCGGCGCCGCGGACATCTCCGGACCGCGAAATCCGGCTGAATTCATCTGATATTCGACGTAATACGGCGCCGCCAAGCGGACGTCGGAGGCGTTGCCGTCAATGCCCAGGGCGAGCTTTTCGAACTCGATCATGCCGGGCGACTCGGCCAAAAGCACCATGGGAGCAAAAGTCGCGGCTGCCGCCACGCGCGGGAGTTCGACGTCGTAGTCCTGCATCTGAGAATCGATAGGAATCTCGACGGTCAGTTGGTTTGGCCAGATTGGCTTGTGGCGGTCGTCGCACAAGTAAATGTGGAGCCGCCGGCCGGGCTCGGGCGAACGGCAGCGCGCCGAAATGCGCAGCGACTCGCCGCCACGAAGCGTCTGTCCGCGGTGCTGCAGCTTGACCACGCCGGGGTTGTTCGCCACATGGGCCTCGCTCAGCACGCGCAACGTGTTCCCTTCTTTGCTCATGGACGCGCGGTCCGTCGAGTCGTTCTGAAACGTCCACTCGGTAAGGATGCTCAGGGCGTCTTGTTTGGAGTGGAAGTAGCCGCGTGGGTTGTCGGAAAAAAACTCGCGACAGACGCTGTGCGGCGCGTACCGGTACACGAGCTCTGGATCGGCGACCTTTCCGCCGATTAGTTCCACAATTCGCGGCAGCGTCGGCGGATCGACAAGTCGCACCGCAATTGCCCCGCGCATAAGCGCCCTGGCGACGGGAAATCGCAGCGGAGTAAAGGCGCACAGACAAACGGCAAAGACCAGTGCGCCCAACAGTGCCGCGATGCGGAAGCGCCAAGTTCGACCAGCTGCGTTGGGCACTGTAACTCTCCGACCCGAACTGGCCGCCAAACAACCAGACAACCGCCCCCGACCCCCCCATGATTTCAGCGAATCGAGCAGGTTGTTTGTTGGACACGAAGGCGACCTTTCTGGAACGACGGTCTCCAGTCGGCCTTCGATTTTCGGTTGTCGACAGCCTACCGGGGCGAGGGGGATGGATCAACTTTTTTGGTCCGGCGCGTCTTCCCCGGCGGCGTTGTGGCAAGGGGAGTTTGTCCTTTTGCCAACCCCGGAATAGCGGCACGGAAGACCAGCCAGAACGTAGCGAGCGGGTGCGCATAAGTTTGGCAAGCGCCGGCGCCTGGTGGCCGGCGCCCCAATAGTTTCCTCCGACAGGATCGCAGCGTTGGGCGACGATGCCGACGCGAGCATAAGACAGCGCATAAAAAAACCCGCCCAGACTGGCTCAG
>CAYWTU010000958.1:0-1736 GCA_964461275.1 uncultured Pirellulales bacterium
CACCTTGATGCCGGTTTCAAATAGTTCGGTCTTCGTGGACAGCTCGGCAATATCCGGCGCCTCGCGGTGGATGGGCCAGTGATCCTCTGCCTTGACCTCTCCCCGATCGTCAATCGGGTCGCCCAACAGGTTGAACACCCGGCCCAGCGTGGCCTTGCCCACCGGCACTTTTACAGGGCCGCCTGTGTCCACGCATTCCTGGCCGCGGATCATGCCGTCGGTGCTGCCCAAGGCTACGCAGCGAATCTGACCGCCGCCTAGGTGCTGTTGCACTTCGCCGGTCAGGTTGAGCTTGACGCCCTTGGTTTCCGACACCACCTTGATCGCGTTGTAAATGGCCGGCAAGGAGTCTTCAGGAAACTGAACGTCAAACGTGGAGCCGATGACCTGGGTGACTCGGCCGATGTTCTTTTTTGCAGTGGCGGTGGCCATGGATGTTCTCGAAAGACGGGTCGGTGTGGATTGCGTTGAGTTGAATTGGTTGCGAAGGATGCGTTTCGGCCGCGTTAGGATGACGCCTTAAGCGCCTCGACGCCGCCGAGCACTTCCAGGATTTCGCTTGTAATCTGGCTCTGGCGGGCGCGGTTGTAGTTCCGCGAGAGCATTTTGATGAGTTGGTCGGCGTTTTCGGTGGCCGACTTCATGGCCACCATGCGGGCGACTTGCTCGCTGACCGCGGCGTCCAAAAAGCATTTGAACAGTTTAATCTGGAAGCTGGTGGGAACCACTTCTTCCAAAATGCTCTGGTCCGACGGCAGAAACTCGTACAGCGATTCTCCCTTGGCCGAGCTGCCTTTGGCTGCGCCGTCTTGGGTCGCCTCGGCGCCGCCGATGCTCGACAACGGCAGCAAGGTTTCCACCGTCGCCTTTTGCCGGGCGACGTTTTCGAACCGCGTATAGGCCACGTCCAGGCGATCGAGCTTGCCGGTGATGTAATCTTCCAGGTAGCGCTGCGCCAGCACGGCCACTTCGTCGAACGCAGGCTTGTCTTCAAAGTGAGTGTACGTCAGGTCGGCGACGACGTTGCGGTACTTGTAAAAGCTGATGCCGCGCTTGCCAGAGATTTCCAGCGAGACCTTGGTCAGGCCGGGGGTAGCCTTCAACTCATTCAATCGAGCCAGCGACAATCGTTGCACATTGCCGTTGTAGCCGCCGCACAGTCCGCGGTTGCCCGTGAGCACCAGCAGCGCGGCCGATTTGACTTCCTTGCGCTCCTCGAGCAACGGGTGGCTGACCTCCAGTCCTGCGCTGGCCAGGTCGCGCACGAGCTCCGTTATCCGCTTGGTGTAGGCCGTCGCCGCGTGGGCGCGGTCCATCGCCTTCTTGAAGCGGGCGGTGGCAATGAGCTCCATCGTCCGCGTAATCTTGCGAATGTTCTTGACGCTCTTGCGACGGCGGTCGAGCGCGCGGGCCTTGGCCATATGTGTTACACCTTTGCCGTGGCCGCGGCGGCCGGGGGTTGCTTGGTGGCGAACTGTTTCTGGTACTCGCCCAACGCAGCGTCAATCTGCGTGACCGAGTCGTCGTCCAGCTTTTGGGTTTCGTTGAGCTTGTTCCAAATCTCGCTCTTTTGATCCCGCATGAATTTGTGGAAGCCTTCTTCCCATTCGTGGACGCGCGCGACCGGAATCTTATCCAAGTGGCCGCGGGTGCCGGCATAAATGCTGAGCACCTGATCGATTACGTCCATCGGCACGTACTGCCCCTGCTTGAGGAGCTGCACCATCCGGTAGCCG
>CAYWTU010000959.1:0-1732 GCA_964461275.1 uncultured Pirellulales bacterium
AGCGCCAGGGCCAATGGCAGGTGCTGCTCCGTAGCGAGCCAGCGCCTGGGACCGATTTCGTGCAATTGCAAATGGATGTTTGGCGTCCTAGCCGTGATCGCGAAGAGGTGATCCACAATTTGGCTCGGTATCTCGTGCAGACGGGCGAGCGGTGATCGGGCGACTCGGCTGCCCGGCGCCGGCGGCCCACTACTGCCCACGCAAAGCGGTCAAGAGCGGCGCTCGCGCCGCCGCCAGCGCCGCCAAAGCGCCGGAAGCCAGTCCCGTCGCCAGCACCGCCACAAGCGTCACGCCCAATTCGCGCCACGGCATACCTGCTGCGCCGGACCAATAGTGCGGCAACACGGTCCAGGCCGCCGACAACAGGCCCACCGCCAGTCCGCCGCACAAGAGCACCACGTGCTCGGCCAGCACCAACCGCACCAGTCGCCAACGCGTGAAACCGGCCGCCCGCAGCAACGCCAATTCTCCGCGGCGCTCCAGGACGTTGCGCAACTGCACGGCGGCCAAGCCCAAGGTGCCCAGTAGCAGCCCCAAGCCGCCGAGGCTCTGAAACGTGGAAAGATACGTGTTTTGAACCGCCAGAAACGCAGCCAGGCGCTGCCCCGTAGGCTCGGCATCGCAGCCCAAATCAGAGAGCGCCCGTTCCAACACGCTTTCCACCGCCGCCGCTTGCTGGGCCGGGGCGTCGACCAACAACATTCGGTAACCGCTGACATTGGGAAATAATTGGGTGAACGCTGACTCGCCAACGATCAGGTCGCCTTGCAGAACGCTGTTTGACAGCAGGCCCACAACGACGAACGTGATGTGGGCCAGCGACGGGTCGGCGGCGCGGAACTCGGCGCCGACGCCGCCTAAGTGCAAACTGTATTGCGCCGTGTTGGCGTCGATGACCACCGGCACTCGAACCTCGGCGCCCTGCATCTCCACCGGTCGATTCAACAGCAGCCACGGATTCTCGCGCTCCGTGGCCGAAGCGGCGGCGCTTTTGGCCCAAGCGAACCCGCCGCGGTCTACGAATGCCGTAGGCATGCCGATAACCCGTGGCGTCTGTGGACGATACAGGTTCAGGCAACTGGCGTCGTCACCCGGACGAACGCGCACGGGGTAGAGCTGGGCCTGGGCCAAAGTCTCGCGATCCTTGGCCGCCAGCCCCAACTCGGCTTGGCCGGCCGGAGAGCCCAGGTCGTGATGCAGCGGCAGATCGGTCTCGGCGAGCAGGGCATACCCGCCCGTGCCATGGTCGCGGCGCGGCAGCGCCGCGGCGGGATCCTGTCGAAATGCGCCGAGCGCCGCGACTAGAAAACTGGCCGAGGCCACCAACCCGATCGTGAGCGTGCTGCGGCCGGAATGTCGGGCGGCGTTGCGCGTGGCCAGCCCCGACAAGCCAAAGCCGCCCGCGGCGTTGCCGCGTCGCCCTTGACCAACCAGCCAATGACGCACCGCCAACAGGCACGCCGCCAGCGTCAGCGCACCGGCGCCAAAAAAAGCGCCGGCCTGGGCCATTTCGCGGAGTGTGGCGGCGAAGGCCGCCAACCCCAATGCGCATGCGGCGCACGCGATTGACAGCCAACCGCCAAAACGCAACCGGGGAGTGACTGCGTCCAGCGACTCGGTTTGACCTTGCAGGAGCTGTCGTGGCGACTGCCGGCTCAACCTGCGAACCGCCCGCCACATCGCCAGGCCCGACGCGATCGTGCTCAGTGCCGCGCCGAACCCCAGGCTCAAC
>CAYWTU010000960.1:0-1728 GCA_964461275.1 uncultured Pirellulales bacterium
GCCACCGGCGTGTGGGAGGCGGCGGCCCCTTGGGACGCCGAAGTGAGGCGAACACGGGGACGCCACGAAGAGTTGGAACGTCTGGCCGGCATCCAGCAACGGATCGCCGCGCGGCGTCAGAAGCTGAGCGGCCTGCGACAGAAGTTTCAGCAGTCGAACCGGAACGTCGCCGCGACGCGACAGAACTGGGGCCGTTTGCTCCAGCAGGCCGGTTTGCCGGATACTCTCCGCACACGCGAGGCCCAGACAGCGTGGCAGCGCGTGCTCGACGCCCGCAACCGCTGGCTCGAATGGCAAATGGTGGCCGGACCGGCACAAGATCATCGGCAGGCGGTGCGGTCGTTTCAGTCGCGCGTGGAAGAGGTGGGGCGGCTGGTCGAACGGCCGCTGCCGAAAGGCCGCGCGGCGGTCGATCATCTGGTCGATCTGGAGGCCCGCCTGGGCGAAATGCCGCGAGGCGACTCCGGGCGGTCGGCGGTGGTGTCGCAGGCGCGGCAGGCGCATCGGGAATGGCGCGGGCTGTCGCGGCAACTGCGGCAACTCCGCAGCCAGCGGACGAAGCTGTTACGCGAGGGCGGCGCGAGGTCGCGGCGCGAGTTTGAACGCAAGGCGCTGGCGTCCCGCCGCCGAAGCGAGCTCCAGGAACTGTTGGCGCTGGCGGAAGCCGACCTGCAGGCGGTCGGCGCGGGAGAGCACGAGCTGGCGATCGTTGAGGACGACTTGCAGAATTACGACCCGCACACGCATCGCGAGCGTCGGGATGCTTTGGCGGCGCGGCGTGAGTCGAACGACCGCCGGCTGCAATCGGCCTATGAGCGGCTTGGCAGTCTGAAGCAGGAACTCCGCACGCTGGAGACCGACCGCCGTCCGAGTGAATTGCGGCAGGCGCTGGCTCTCGTGCAAGCAGAACGGGCCGCGGCCGAAGAACGCTGGTCCGGGCTTCAGGCGGCCGGCGCCGCGCTCACGGCGCTGCGGGGCGAGTTCGAGAAGAACAGCCAGCCCGCAGTGCTGGCGGCGGCCAGCCAATGGCTCGGCCGGTTGACGGGCGGGCGGTATCGCAATGTGTGGACGCCGCTGGGCCGGCGTGATCTTCAGGTGGAGGACGACCAGGGCCGCAGCTTGCGGGTCGAGCAGCTCAGCAGCGGAACGCGCGAGCAACTGTTTCTGGCCGTGCGGCTGGCGCTGGTGCGGCAGTTGCGCGATCAGGGCGTCGACCTGCCGATGGTGCTGGACGACGTGCTGGTCAACTTCGATCAGGAACGGACCGAAGCGGCGCTGGAGACGCTGCGCGAGTTCGCCGGGGAAGGCCAGCAGATCCTGCTCTTCACCTGTCACCGGCATGTGGCCGAACTGGCAGAGGGCCTGGGCTGCGAAGCGATCCGACTGCCGGCCCGCCGGTCCGACGCGGAAGACCGCGTGGACGACGGCGGGAGCGAGCGACGGGGCGAACGCCGCGCGGGCTGAGTCCGAAACGCTTACCAGTGCAGGTTCGTGTCGCGGACGTAGACCGCCGGCCCCGGGTTGTACCAAGGACGGCGATAGCTGTAGTACGGGAACCGCAAGTGCCCGTATTCGCCCGAGCGATAGTAGCCGGGGCCGAAGTGGACGTCGTAGGCGTTGCCGCCGCTGTAGCTCCACTCGGGGCTGTAGTAATACGGCGAGCCGACGGGCTGCGGGTAACGGCCGCCGTACGGGGCGGCGTCGTTATAGTACAAACCGGGATCGACT
>CAYWTU010000961.1:0-1724 GCA_964461275.1 uncultured Pirellulales bacterium
AGTTGGACCCGCTGGCGGCGGCCGTGGCGCATGAAGAGGCGCTCGCCCAGCGTCGCGGCCGTGAGCCGGCGTATCGCCTGGCCATCGTGGCCGAGTCGATCGACGACCTCCGCAAGAAGTTGGCCAAGACCGCGCAAGCGATCGTTTCCCGCGACCAATGGACCGATCCTAGCGGCATTTACTATAGCCAGGCCGCGCCGGTCGAGCCGGAGCAGGTGTGCTTTTTGTATCCAGGACAGGGCTCGCAGGCGGTCAACATGCTCAGCGACCTGCTGGTGCAGAACCGTTGGTCGTACGGCCTGATGGCGCACGCCAATGCCTTGCTGGCCGAGCAGGTTCCGCACCCGCTGACCCGTTACATTTATCCCGCGCCGGCATTCAATAACGAAGACCGCGAGCGGCAAAGCCGGGAACTGCGCGACACTCGTATCGCCCAACCGGCGCTGGGCTTGGTGGAGTTGTTCGCCACCGACGTGTTGGCCCGTTACGGCATCGAGCCCGGCATGGTGGCCGGCCACAGTTATGGCGAACACGTAGCGCTGCACGTGGCGGGCTGTTTTGGACGGGACGAGTTGCTGTGGCTGTCGGCCATGCGGGGGCACGTTTGCGCGGAGGCGGCGCGAACTTCGCCCGGCGGCATGGCCGCGGTTCAGGCCGACGCCAAGACGACCGAGTCGGCGCTGCTGGAATGCGAACTGCCGATCTGCCTAGCCAACCACAACAGCCCCGATCAGACGGTGATCGCAGGGACCGACGCCGCCATCGACGCCGCCGTCAAGCTGCTCACGGACAAGGGACTGCGGGCCAAGCGAATCGCCGTTTCGGCCGCGTTCCATTCTCCCTTGTTGCACCGCAGCGCCGAGCAGATGGCGGTGCACTTCGGCAAGGTGAAATTCTCTCCGCCGCGGATTCCGGCCTACAGCAACACCATCGGCGGGCGGCACGGCGCCGACCCGGCCGCGATCCGCAAACTACTGGTCCGACACTTCGACGAGCCGGTGCTCTGGGAACAGCAAGTGCGCCAGATGCACAAGGATGGCGCCCGCGTGTTCTTAGAAGTGGGCCCCGGTAAGGTGCTGTCAGACCTGGTGCGGCGGATTCTGGACGACCCGACCGTGACGACCATACCTTTAGAAGCCCGCGGTCGGAGGGGGGATGCGCAACTGGCGCACCTCTTGGCGCAGTCTGCGGCCCTGGGTTTGCCCGTCAAGATCGCGCGATGGTTCGAAAATCGCGGTCTGGCGAGGCTTTCGGTCGAGGAGTTCTTCGCGCATACTGAAAGGGACCAGAAGTCCAAGCCGACCGACTGGATTCTCAGTGCCACGGGCGCCCAACCGGTGACCCCGTTGCCGGGCCGGAAGCCCGCGGCCAATCGTTCGACCGCCATGCCCTCCCTGTCCGCCGAGACCCCGGCGGTGGTCGTCAAGGCGGTCGAAATCCCGGTTGCGGTCGCCCCATCCCGTCCCGACACCAACCTGACTGCCTCGCCGCCGATCGCGTTGGCCGGGGTAGATCCGGTAGCCGCTGCTTCCCGAGTATCGAGTCCCGCGTCCGTCCGCGTAGAAACGTCGCCGGCGGCATCGCCCGGCCCAGCAACGCCAATATCCAGTTCGTCCGCTGCATCATCATCGCATCGACCAGGAACACCACGGACCATGTCCACCTCGCCAGACCTGCCCTCAGGAAATCCGGGCGCCGGCCTACCGCTGGCCGTCGAGTTGTTT
>CAYWTU010000962.1:0-1723 GCA_964461275.1 uncultured Pirellulales bacterium
GCTTCGCCTGCGGAATGATTTTCCTATAGCAACCCAAACCGTCCGGACCTCCGTTCCTTGCCGGAACGGAAGGCCAAACGAATTGCCACCTCTGTCTCTTGCAGGCCGGGCGGGTCGCCCCATCCCAATTACGACGGCCACGAAGGCCGGCGGAGCGTGGGAATTATCTTGGCGATCTACAAAGCGGCCGAGTCTGGCAAAGCGGTCACGTTTCCGTTGGCGGCGGACCCAACCTTGGCGGCACGAAAACGGACGAAAGGATAACCCGATTCGTCAGGCACGCGGAGCCAAAGGGTCCGCCAAACAACCTGACAACGGCCCACGAACTCTCGCTGATCCCAGCGCACCGAGAAGGTTTTTGTTGGACTCCAAGAAACAGCCAGCTAACGCCCGCCGCTCGCCGGTGGAACGATTGCCCGTCCCACCGGCCGCGCGCCCGCTGCGGTGCGCTGGGTGAGCGAGTCGCCCAGCTCGGCTCGCGCTTTTTCGGCAACGGACAGCAGCCGCTGCACCAACTCGGGTTGTTCGGCGGCTCGATCCGTCGTTTCGCCGAGGTCGTCCACGACGTGGTACAGTTCCGGGCGCTCGATTCGGTATTGCTTATACTGCCCGGGCCGACCGTCGTGCCCCGGTTGGCCGCCTCGCAAAGAGCGGTACTCGTGCGGAAGGTAGAGTTTCCAGGGGCCGCTGGAGACCGCCTGCAACTGATTGTCGGCGTAATAAAAGTACAACGATTCGTGCGGCGACCTCGCGCCCGGTTGGCCGGACAGAAGCGGCCAGATGTCTAGTCCGTCGATCGTGTGGCTGGGCAGCGAGCCGCCAATCAGCCGGGCGATCGTGGGAAACAGGTCGATCGTCATGGCCGGCTCGCCGCACTCGCTGGCGGCTGGGATGACGCCGGTCCAGCGGGCCAACAGCGGCTCGCGAACGCCTCCTTCCCAGGCCGTGCCTTTGCCTTCGCGGAGCGGACCGGCCGACCCGGCGTGGTTGCCATAGCTCAACCACGGGCCATTGTCTGACGTGAAGATGACCAGCGTCCGATCGTTGAGATTATGTCGGGCCAGCGCGTCGAGCACCTGTCCTACCGACCAATCGATCTCCTCCACCACGTCGCCGAACAATCCACGGGCGGACTTCCCTTGAAATCTGTCGCTGGCGTGCAGCGGCACGTGCGGCATGGAGTGCGCCAAGTAAAGCAGAAACGGCGCCTGGTGATGACGGTCGATAAATTGCACCGCCCGCTCGGTGTACCGCGCGGTGAGCTGCCGCTGCTCGTCCGACGTTACTTCCGAATCGATCACGCGATCGCCTTCCACCAGCGGAAGCGGCGGAAAACCCGCGCGACGGCGGCGCACCTCCGGCGGTAAATTGTGAAAGTCGGGGTGGTTGGGCCACATGTCATTCGAGTACGGCAACCCCAGGTACTCGTCGAATCCGTGCCGGACCGGCAAGAATTGCGGCAGGTGGCCCAAGTGCCATTTGCCGACAATGGCCGTGGCGTAGCCCTGGCTTTTGGCCAACTCGCCAAGCGTCATTTCGCCGTCGGCGATGCCGATTGTGGCTTTCGGGCCGAGCGCCCCTTGTATGCCAATGCGGTTTGGATAACAGCCGGTGAGCAGGGCCGCTCGCGAGGCGGAACAGACGGCCTGCGCCACGTAGAACCGGGTGAACTTGATTCCTTCGGCCGCCAGCCGGTCGAGATTCGGCGTTTGGATGCCCTGGG
>CAYWTU010000963.1:0-1722 GCA_964461275.1 uncultured Pirellulales bacterium
GGGGGTGAATCCCTGGATGCGGCTACCCTTGTAGGGCGTGTAATTGCGCTGCTGGTTGTAGATGTTCCCCGCGAGATCGAGCTGATCGGCGATCTTGCTCGTGTAGTCGCGGTAGAAATCCTCCTGCCACTTGGGTATTTGCGTCTTGTTGGTAACGGTCTGGTCGTTGTCGTTGCCGCCACCACCGAAGAGGCCGTCGAGAAGTCCCATCAGCGGCCTCCTGCCATACGCTCACCGAAGCTCATGAGAACCTGCAGCGCCGACGCTCCGCGATCTGGATCGCCACCGCCAAAGCCGCGAACCGCGCGCTCGGTGAACACGAACTCGTTATTGCTCAGAGCGGCCGGGTGTTTCCCGTCGATCACCGCGGGGATGCTGTCGCTCGTGCCGGTACCCGGCCCCTTGACGTGGCCGCCGCCCGCGTAGGTCGCGGGAGCCTTGCCGCCCGATGCAATCTTGCGATAGCGGCCGGTGTCCTGAAGCTCGAACTCGGGCCGGTTCTGCTGAAAGTACAGTTGCTCGACGCCGTAATTGCTGTCGACGAGATGGCCCAGGCCCATTGCCCGCGTCATGTATTCCATGTCGGCCGGCGTGTAGCCCCAATCGGGCGTGGGCTGGCCCTCGGGATATGGCGTCGGGGGCGTGCCGCCGATCGGCGCGTAGGGGTTGTTGTTGCCGCCAGTCTGCCCGCCTGCATTGATGACCACGGGCTGCGTGACCGTAGGCGCCGGAGTCGTTGGTCCGGGCGCCGGAACCGGGTCGACTGGCGTGCGGCCATTGCGGTCCCGCTTGACCTCGGCACGGTAGAACAGGTTGCCATCGGAGTCGGCGAAAACGCGCTTGCCGGTGTTGACGTTCACGCCGATCGCGAACACGTCGGCACCCGTGCCCTTGGTCTCGAATTCCTTGTTCTTCTTGGTCTTGAGCTTGGGGTCCTGCGCCATCTGCTGGAGGAGCGCGTTCTTCTCGGCGGCGCTCATGCTCTCGAAGTTCTTGGGCAGGCCCTTGACGCGGTTGCTGATCGGGCCGCCGACCTTGGGCTTGGCCGCTGCGGCTGCCGCTAGAGGCATGTAGCCGTTGTCGCTCGCCCGATCGGTCATAGCGCCTCCCGTGCCCCCGCTGAAGCTCATGTTGCCGAGGCTGCGGCCGATGGCATTGCCCGCGGCATATCCGGCCTTACCCCCGAGAACACCGCCGACAGGACCGAGCGCCCCCATGCCGAGCACGCTGCCTGCGATGCCGCCCAACGTGCCGCCAATAGACCAGCCGCCGTCCGGCTGTCCTCCGCCACCACTGAACGACGGGCCGCTATAGTCGTAGTTTCCGGCGCCAGGATCGTTCCAGGTATCGCCCCACTCGTCAGGCACTTGCCACTACCTCCGTACCATCGGGCCGACACCATTTCGTGCCGTCGCTGACCGCGAGCACACGCCCATCGAATTCATTCGTGACGAGCACCATCTGCCCGGCAGGGTCAGGACTCGGCAGGGTCGCCACGGTGTAGGAGCCGAGCAGCACCGGGGCGCCGCGCGTCTGCTTGTTGCGGTCGAAGTCTTCCAGCGCCGCCGTCAAGACGCGCACGAGATCGCCGGCCCATCGCAGCACATCGGTTGCGATGCGGAGATCCGGGAGACGCTGCCTCACCTACGGCCGCTCGCCACCATGTCGACGCGGACATCGCCTTGCCGCCACCAGCTCGTTGCGGTCGGAGCTTCCCAGCGA
>CAYWTU010000964.1:0-1719 GCA_964461275.1 uncultured Pirellulales bacterium
ACGGCATGCCGTTGTCGCTCAGGAAAACCACCAGCGTGTCGCGATCGTGCTCGGTGTCGCGCAAGACGTCCAGCAGCATCCCCACTCCTTGGTCCAACCGCGATACCGCCGCATAGTACTCCGCCAGCTCCGCCCGGGTCTCGGCTGCATCTGGCAAAAACGGCGGCACGGCCAGCCGCGCGGGATCATAGCGCACCGCCTGCGTGCCAGCGGGCCAACGCTCATTGGCAAACCCCTTGGCCGCCCGGTGCGGATCGCCGGGGCAGTAGTACAGGAAAAACGGTTGTTTGCTGCCGCGAATGAATTCCTGGGCTTCGGCGGCCATGCCCGCTACATCGCGCGTGCCAACCGGCGGCGAGAGGTTCTGATGGTCGAACGCATAGACGCTGGCGGGCTGGACATGCAACTTGCCGATGCATGCCGTGCGATATCCAGCGGCCGACAACCGCACCGGCAGGCTCTTCACCGCCTGGGCGGTGTGAAAGTTGTTGTAACCGTGTTGGTGGCCGAACTGGCCGTTGGCGTGATTGTACAGTCCGGTGAGCAAGACCGACCGGCTGGCGCTGCAACTGGCCGTGGTGCAGTAGGCGTGCTCGAAGCGGACGCCGTGTTTGGCCAACAGGTCGATGCGCGGAGTCTGCACGTCCGGATGGCCATAGCACCCCAGTTCGCGGCCCAAATCGTCGGCCACAATGAGCACCACGTTGCGTGGCTGTTGTCCGCCGATCGCGCCGGATACGGCCGCCAACCAGCACCAGCAAATCCACCCACATCGTTTCATGGCGACGTCTCCGAGGTTGCGTTCAAAGCCTGGCGCAGGGCCGCCTTCACAATCGGCTCGGCCCCCGGCGCTACCCAACACCAATCACCCAGGTTCGTGTCGTTTTCTCGCCAATGTTGCTCCGTGGGGATGTAGCCGGTGGCGCATTCGCCGTAGCCTACGGTGAACACGAATCGATCGGGCCGCAGCGCCTGGGCGAACAGTTGATACTCAACATACGATTCCCCCGGCAGGAGCACGACGCTGGCCTGGCCCAAGTCGACCGCGGGAATTTGCAGCGATCTGTTCGCATCGGTCCGCTCGCGCCAACTGAGGTTCATTGCCGCCAGGCATTGCTTGAACGGCGCCGATTCCGGGACCAGAGCCGCAAGTGAATCGGCGGCCGCAAAGCCGGCCGACGCGCGCGGCGGAAGCCGCAACTCGGCCGAGCGAAACTCGAGCGTCGTCAGCGGGATTCGCTGTGTCGCGTCCCAGGCTTGTCGCATGGCCTGACGCAACCGCTCGGCCAGCAGGGCCCGGTTGGTCGGGGCGCCATCGTTATACTTGCCGGCGGTCACGTTGCCGCTGGCGCCGGAGAAGTAAATCTGCTGGACGCCAGGCAGGTCTTGCAGGCGCAGTCGCCGGGCCAGGCCGGGAAAATCGGCCGAGACCTGCCCACGGCCGTAGTAGGCCATCGGATGGACCGCGTAGGCATGGACGGCCGCCAGCGGCTGGTCGCCGTCCCAAAGGCTCAGTGTCCGCAATAGTGGGTCGATGAGTCCCTCGTCGGCAGCGTGGGCCTGCGGATCTTGGCTGGAACTAGTGCGACTAAAGGCCAGCCGGCCATCTTGAGTGGTGAAGCGGCGATTCGAGGCCACGCCTTCGACCGGCGCCGCTCCGACGCCGTAGTGCGTCACCCGGCGCGGCCGGGCCATGGCCTGGCGCAACGCGTCCGCCAC
>CAYWTU010000965.1:0-1718 GCA_964461275.1 uncultured Pirellulales bacterium
AGACAGAGCCCGGCGGGCCTCGGAGGCCGAGCCCAAGCCGCCAAACCACTGCAGGTAGCTGCGCACCGGTTGCGGCCGATCGGAGGCCAGGGCCTTGTCCAATCGCTCCTGCACCGCCGCGTTCATCGCCGCCGCTTGTTCGGCCGGCGTCGACTGCACCAGGGCGCCGAGCTGCGCTTGTACCCAGCGGTCGCGGCGAACGCTCAGCGCCTCATCGACGCGTTCCAGCGTCGCCAGGTCGCCCGGCGTTTCGGACAGTTTCAAATACATCTCGAACGCCGCGGCATACTCCTCGGCGGCGTGCAGTCCACCGGCCATCAATCGCAGAAACGCCCCACGCTCGGCCGGCTGAGAGGCTAATGCCTGGACCTTGTCGGCCCGCGAACGGTAGTTGCCGAAATCGCTGCGCAGACCCTCGAGCAAACTGTCCAAAAGAAGCTGGCGAGTCTGCGGTTGCGGCTGATTTTCGTAGGCCCGCTCCAGGTCGTCCACCGCGCCGGCCAGGTCGCCTCGTTCCAGTCGCGTCTGCCCGCGCTGCGCCAGCGCCGTGGGGTCGTCGGGGCGCACTTGCAACCGGACGTTGATCTGCCGTTCAAGTTCGTCCAGTTGCGGGAAGCTGTCGAGCGACGACGCGGTCTGCGAAAGGATCGCGCCGCCGGCTGGAATCAGGTTGCCCGGCGCCTGCCCCGAACGCGAGCGGGCCTTGCCCACGACGGCGCCGCGCTCCAGATCAAGCGCCAACACTTCGGCGTTGGTCAGCGGCAGGTAGTAGCGCGCACCGCTAAGAAAGCCGCGGCCGCTGGGCAAACTGCCGCTGGGAAGCTTGATGGTTCGCTCAGGCCAGACGGGCTGGCCGTCGTCCAGCGACAGCGCCCGCACGTGATCGCGTCCGGCCAGCACGACCCGCCCGTCGGCAACGGCCGCCAGAAACAAGGAGTCTTCCCGCGGGGCCTTCCATTGCAAGGTTCCGTCGAGCAGGTTCAAGCAGTGAACGTCGTCGGCCTCGGGCGGAGTGAGCACCACGCGGCCGTCGCAGAGCACGGCCGTGGCGTCGAGCCAACCGTCCAACATTTGGCCGTCGCCCGAGCGGCCTAAGCGGCCCCCCATCGCCAGCGCCGCCCGACCGCCCCCCATCAGCATCCGCTGGCGTTGATTCACGCTGTCCTCGGAGTATTGATAACCCCACAGCAACGACCGCGTGTTCACGTCAACCGCCACGACGGCGCCGGCCACCGTGGGACAAACCAGCACGCCATCGGAATACGAAGGCGCGGCGCCCGCGGCCCGACGCAGGCGGTTCTGCATCACGCCGTCTTCGACGACGGCCAACTGCTGCGACCACTCCTGTTGGCCCGTTTCCGCCGCTAGCGCACAGAGGCGGATCTCGCCATTCACTTCGACCTCCACGAACAATCGGTCGGCCACGGGCAGCGGCGGGCCCAGAAAGAACGCGCCCGCCAACGGCGCGGCGCCGTCGCCTTTGGGCCCGCCCAGCTCCCAGACCCGCTTGCCGGTCTCGATTTCATACGCGGCCAGGCGGTTGTAACTGCGCGGTAGGTGCGTTGCGTGCCCGCGCCGAGCGCCGGCTAGCAGCAACCCCTGATCGGCGTTCAGACTGTGCGTTGCCGCCAGGTCTTCTACGCCATACACGCGCCGGCCATCGGCGCTGAGCGTGCCAAACGTGGCGTCGTCCCACAGCCGTTGCTCCCGGGCCCCGG
>CAYWTU010000966.1:0-1714 GCA_964461275.1 uncultured Pirellulales bacterium
AGCGATGCCCGCCACAACTTCGAGCGGCCGGTTGTCCAAGTCGACCGCTACTACGCGCACCCCAGCCGCGACTTTGCTCAAACCGACGAAGCCTTACGCATTCGCCGCGTTGGCCAGGAAAACTTCGTCACCTACAAGGGGCCCAAGCTCGACGCCGCGACGAAAACTCGCCGCGAGATCGAATTAGGCATTCCGCCGGGCGACGAAGGCGACCGGCAGTTTGGCGAGTTGCTGTTGGCGCTGGGCTTTCGCGAGGTAGCCGAGGTCTGCAAACTGCGGCGCCGCGGCGTTGTGTCGTGGCACGGTCGCCAGGTGGAGATCGCGCTGGACGACGTGCAAGGGGTCGGACAGTTCGTCGAACTCGAGATCGTCACCGGCGAAGACGAATTGCCTGCGGCTCGGGCGTGCATTCAAAGTCTGGCCGAGGCGCTTCATCTTTCAAACGGCGAACGGCGCAGCTACTTGGAGCTGTTGCTGGAAGGTCGCAAGAGGCCGTAGGACCGCCGCGGTCGCTACGCCCGTCGAACCTGCAGCGCCGCCAAGACGTCCGCTTCGCGGATGCGACCTCCGGCCCCGCCGCCGACCAAGCGCGTCCAATCCAACTGGTGTGCGAGCGCCAACTTGGCCGCGCGCGGCGAAATGGCCGGCAGGCCGCGCTGCCGACAAGGGACCGGGCCGGCGGGCATTTCGGCCGGTTGTGTTGGAGCAGCGGTTAGGCCGCCCGCCGCGCGAATGAGCTGCGCCACATGCCGAAACAAGTCGTCGGCGGTCACGTGCCCGGATGGCTTTACTTGGCGCAGGCCGACGCCCAATTCTCGGGCCAGCCGCCGAACGCTGGGACTAGCGAAGGGTCGCTCGGACACGACAACTTCCGGGCGGACCTCTGCGGTAGTTTCAACGAGTTGAAGGTCACCGTTATTGCGGTCCTCTTTTTTGTCCGCTGGCTTGAGGCCGCAAGTGGTTGGTGGGACTTCGCCGCTGGCCAGCAGGAAACCGATCACCTGTCCCACGACAACGTCGGATCCCTCGGCCGGCGCGTCGGCCGGCACGTGCAACGTTCCCTCGTCCAGCGCCTCGACATCTTGCACCGCCTTATCGCCTTCCAAGCGAAACAATGGCTCGCCGGCGCGGACCGATTCGCCGGGCCGTTTGATCCAGCCTTGGAACACGCCCTGCTCCATCGACCAGCCAAGTCGGGGAATATGAATGGCGTTGGGCACGAGGGATTAGGCCTTTCGTTTGGGGCGCGGCACGCGCCCGCCGCGCCGGCCGCGGGTTGGGCTGTCGGCCATGCGCACCTCGCTCACCTTGTGGCCCACATTGTCACGCATTTTTTCAATGCGGTCGCGCAGCGACGCAGCCCGTTCGAATTCCAAGGCCTCGGCCGCGGCGTACATTTCGGCCTCAAGTTCCGTGAGATATTCCTGCGTGATGTACTGCGCCTCGTCGGTCTGTCCGACCGCGGCGTTGGCCTGGGCATGGGCGTCGGCTTCAGCCTCAATGCCGGCCCGAATGTGTTTGCGAATGGTTTCCGGCGTGATGCCGTGCTCCTCGTTGTACGCCTGCTGCAAGCGGCGGCGGCGATTGGTTTCACGGGCGGGCTCCGCCGCGACAGGCGGGCGTGAACCACTCGCGGAGATTCTGGCATTCGGTTGCGCCCGGGCTGGCTGCGCCGAGCGCGCTGGCAGCAATGGCCCCGAGGTCGCGACCCATG
>CAYWTU010000967.1:0-1708 GCA_964461275.1 uncultured Pirellulales bacterium
GTACCAATCGGCGAAACGGGCGTTCAGGTCGTCGACCTTTTTCTGAGCGTCCTTGACCTTCTTGTCGTACTCGTCCTGTTTGCGCTTGTTCTCCTTTTCGATCCGCGCCCTTTCGACTTCGTCCGGCGTGGGAGCGGTGTTCTTGATTTCTTCGCCCGCGGGGGCGTCGCCCGCCGGTTTATCCGCGTCGGCCTGGCCGTCGCCCGGCGCCGCGGCATCGTCTCCGCCTCCTCCGGGGGGCGTTTCGGCAGGCGGATCGGCCGCGGGTGGGTCGGCCGGCGGCGCCGGCTCGGCGCCCGCCTGGTCCGCCGGTGCTTCGGCGGGCGCAGCCTCGCCGGGCAGGGCCTCTAATTCGGGCTTGGGGATTTGGTCCAAATTGAGTTGTGCGGTCACGAACACATAGCGGTTCGAGTTGGATTCTGCACTTGGCTTCTTGTCGCCCGGCGGTTCATCGGCAGTCTCCTTCGCTTCGTCCCCCGCCCCTTCCTTTTCGCCGTCGGCCGGTTCGGTTTTCGATTCTTCCTCGGTGCCCACGGCGATTTCACCGAAGCGAAGCATATATTCGACGCCGTCCTTGGTGCGGCAAACCACGTCGCCCTCGTTGGAGTACAGGCTCCCCTCGGCCACGAAAAAGCCGCGGCGCTGGAGCGAAAACAGCGCCTGCTGATCGATGGTGATGCCCTCGGCCAGGCGCAGGTCCTGGGCCAGGCCCGGCGGCTTGCGCTGCACGTCGACGATGCGCAGATCGTCCAGGGCGCTTTTCAAATCGTTGAGCTTGTCGGTGGCCAACTCTTCCTGTTCAGCGAGGCCCTCCAACGACCACTTCGAGTCCTTATCGTTGTACAAAAGCGTTAGTCGCTCGCCCTTGTTGATGACTCCCCGGGCTTCGTCGATCGTATAGTTGTCCAGAATGATCTGGCGGAGATCGAACGAATTGAGCTTGAGCAGGTCCTTTTCAATCCAATCGGCAAAACTGGTGGAGAGCTTGTCGGTCTTGACCTTGGTGGTGTAGACGACGTCTTTGCCCGGCAACCGCACATAGCGCAGACCCGCCTGACCTTTGACCTCCTTGCCGAGGATAAAGCTGCACAGGGTTTTGCCGCTGGCGTCGTCCATCTTGACCGCCATGCCCACCCCTTCGTCGCCCGGTTGGGCCTTGTTGGGGTCCAGCACGCCGTACAATGCGTGCTCGCCGGGCGTTTCCGTGACTTGACTCAGCCGCTTGAGGCCGATCAGGCTGGCGGCAGCCTGTGAAAGCTGGCGCTCGGCGTCGGCCGGGTAGTCCAATTTCGATGGGATCGACCACACCCCGTTGGTCTGCGCCACTTTGAACGGCTTTTGCTCGCCGGTGGCGTCGTCGAATTTGACCACCTCCAGGCTGGCGGCCGTGAGCGGATCGGAAAAGTCGGGGTAGAACTCGGTGTCGAGCGCCACCTGCGTTTCGCCCAAAAACGGCGCCGGCCGCGTGACGAAAGCGGCGCCCAGCGCAATGGCCGCCGCGGCGACAAAGCCCAACGTCTTTTGCATCTCGTTCATGATTCTTCCTTTAACCCCGGTCGAGCGCCGGGTAATTTGTCTTGTCTATCTGACTGACTACTTGTCTGTCTGTCTCGTGTATCGGTTCAAGTCAATGGTCGCAGGCGGCGACGTCCCAGTCGAGTCGCCGTTGCTTGCCCGGCCGTTACCGCAACCGGTTCTTGCTGACCCC
>CAYWTU010000968.1:0-1706 GCA_964461275.1 uncultured Pirellulales bacterium
GGGCGTCCGTTGCGATTTTTCCTGTTTACCCGAGGCCATACTGCACAACTAGAAGGACGACGTTTTCAATACGTTCCATCGCCAGAACTCGTTTCCTATCAACCGGTTTGGATCACTTGCCGGCAACCCTCCACTGTAACATAAAGGCCGGCCGACGCAACGCTGACACGGCCCGGCAGGGAGATCGGGCGCAGCTAAATGACCTGGCGTGATCTTGGAAGGCGCGACCGCGGAGCGCGGGAATTGGGTAATGGGATGAAACGCTGCCTCCCGTGTGAAGAAACGTGGTTGCTGGACAACAACACGTTACCGCACGGCGGGGCAGCGTTTCATCCCATTACCGCCTCGTGGCCCTCGCACATATCGCCAGTCTCCCAGAATCGTGCGCGCTCCATTAGAACGACCGAAAAATAACCTCCGCAGATCAAACTCCCCTCACCCGTCCTCTCCCAGGGGGAGAGGTGAATAAATGAGGGAGTTATTTTTCGGTCGTCCCTTAGCTTTCGAGGTTGTCGCCGTAGCCGGGAGGGAAGATGCCTTCCGCCTGGGGCAGTTCCGGCAGGGCTTCATCCTCGCTCAGTCCGAATTCGCGCATCCAGCGCTGCACCTCGGCGGCGGCGGGCGGCGGCGGTTTAGCGACGTCATGATTCGGCAGGGCGGTCGCCTGCGCGCGCTGCTTCCGCACGGAGAGCATCTGGTGGTACCAGCGATCGCTGTCGATGGCCGTGGCGCGGCGCCGGTGGGCCGCTCGATGCAGGCGGTGGTCGCTCGACACGACGGTCAGTTGCCGGGGGGAAAAGTCGGTCTGAATCAACTCTTCAATCAAAGCATCGGCGTCGTCGTAGTTGGCGGCAAACCAAACGGTCAGGCCGCGATAGGCGTAACGGCGGGGCAGCCCAGGCGGCGCGTCGGCCGCGTCGAACACTACCGTGGTGCGGGCCAACTGGGACTCGTCGAGCGATTCGGCCAGGAAATTCAACAGCGCTTGTCGCGCACGCTCGAAACCGCCGGGCCCTCGCCCGCGACCGAACAGGTCGGTGGCGTGCAACAGGTTGTACCCATCAATGAGCAGGCCCATGCGCGTTTCTCCCCGTCGCCGTGCGTTGAGGCCCTCAACTTCCTACCACCATTCTACCGCGTAGTTGAAAACATCGCGATTGAATCTGGGTGCGTTGGGAACGAATGATAATCTCCACAATAGAAAATTTTCTCACCCGTCCTCTCCCCAAGGTAACGGACAGAAAACAGGGCCGGCCCACGCTCGATGGTAAAACGCCGCCGGCCGTCGAGCTCCACTCGACGGCCGGTCGGCGACTCCACGTAATTTTGCGGTCCGCAGGGTCTATCCCCGGCGGCGGACGCGTCCGGCCAACACGACCGCTAGACCCAGCGCGGCCAAGGCCAACGACGAAGGCTCGGGGGTATTGACGGTGATCGTCACGTCATCCTTGCCGATGATCGCAGTCGATTGGGCCTGACTGGCGGCGACCAGCGTGTTGTCCAGCGTCAGTTGCAGCTTGGTGGCGTTGCCGCTGAAGCCGCGCGCCGCGACGGCGGCGGCCACATCGATGGTCAGGCTGCTGCTCCAGGCAACATTGGTCCCGCCGTCCGCGATCAAATCAAACGTGCCGCCCGACGGCGTGGCGTTGAGCAGGCCCTGAATGGCGAACGGCGTAATGTTGGCATTGTCGATTTGCAGAATGGTC
>CAYWTU010000969.1:0-1705 GCA_964461275.1 uncultured Pirellulales bacterium
GTAGCGCCGCTGTATAAGAGCAACAGCAAAGACCAAGCGGCAATGCGGCGACAATTGAAACTGCGAGTGAGGGGCATGGCGATTCTCGGGGGCGAAAACGACAAGTTGTGACGGACCCATTGGGACCGGCCCGTCAGGTTACTGCCCGGCAGGGGTCAAGGAAAGCCGCCGGGGACCAGGGTCGATTCTAAAACCGCACGCTCCGCCTGCTGGCGTACGCTGCGGCTGCGGATCACAATTGTCGGCACGAATCTAGCCCGGGAGACCAGGATGGCAAGGCGAGTTAAGAAACGTGTCGCTGTCGCGTGGATGATCGTAGTCGTTGCCTGCGGCGCTGCAGCGCGGGCGCAGATTGGCCAATTCGACCAGGCCAAGACCGATCCACGCCAGGAGGCGCATATCTTCACGCCCCAGGGCTTCGATAAAGCGGGCCAACCGGCCAAGTCCGAAGGGGCCAACGTTGCCACGCTCAAGGTCCGGGTGATCGATCCGGCCACCGGCCGTCCGACTTTGTGCCGCGTCAACGTCATAGGGCCCGACGGCAACTACTACTTTCCCGACGACAACCCGTACGCGGCGTACAGCCTGCTGGGCAACTGGCCCGATGGCGGCAAGGGCAACCGCCCCGCCAAGGAACCAATCCGCTACTTCGGCCACTTCTTCTATACGGCCGGCGCCTTTACGGTTCGCGTCCCCAGCGGCAACGTCCGGCTGGAGGCATGGCGCGGATTCGAGCACATGCCGCAATCGCTGGCCGTCGAGCTGGCCGCGGGTGAAACGCGTCCGATCGCGCTGTCATTGCCGCGCAGTGTTGACCAGGCCGAGTTGGGCTACTACGGCGGCGATCCGCATTTGCACTTCGACCGACTCACCGACGAAGACGAACAATGCATCTTCGACCTGCTTACGGCCGAGGACATCCGCTTTGGCCTGAACATGTGCTACAACGAAACCGACCGCTACAGCGGCGACATGGGGCAACTGGTGTTTCCGCAACGGCATGGCGTCGGTCGCCGCAGCCTGGCTCGCCGCGAAGGCTATCATTTGCTCTCCGGCCAGGAATACCGCAACGGCGTCTACGGCCACATCAACCTGTATGGGCGCGACGACCTGGCACTGGCCGGGCAATCGCTCGACCCCAACCATTGGCCCGTGTATGGCGTGATCGCCAAGCAGACTCGCGATTTGGGCGGTTTCGCCTTCTACGCACACGGCGGCTATGCGCAGGAGATCTACGCCGACCTGGTGCAAGACACCATCTCGGGCGTCGAGCTGCTGCAATTCGGCATCTACCGCGGCATCGGCCTTGAAGGTTGGCATCACATTTTGAACGCGGGCTACCGCTTTCCCGCAATCGGCGCCAGCGACTACCCGGCCTGCCGCAAGCTGGGCGATTGCCGAACCTACGCCGCACTTTCGCGCGACGATGAACAGGGCGAGGCGGCGTTTTCGAAGTGGCTGACCGCAACCGCTCAGGGGCGCAGTTTTGTGACCACAGGTCCGCTGCTGCTCTTGGAGGTCGACGGCCATCGACCCGGCGCCGTGGTCGAACTTACCGAGCCAAAAACGCTCTCCGTGAAATTGCGCGTGACGTCGCCCACCGCGCCTGTGACGCATGTGCAATTGATCGTCAATGGCCGCGTGCAGGGTGACCGGCAAGTCGATCCTCAAGAAATCGCGAACGGCTGGTTCGAAGGGCACGAAC
>CAYWTU010000970.1:0-1705 GCA_964461275.1 uncultured Pirellulales bacterium
CACAAAACGCTCGAGCACCTCGATGCCGTAGCCGCGCTGCGATCGCTCGCCCCACGGCTCCAGGAACGTGCCGTTGTAGTGGTTGTTAATGTTGATCTTGCGAGCCAGCGGCGTACGCCCTTCGACGGTGCATTCGATGCCGCGCTTGCGGCTATGAGCGTTCCAAACGCCATTGTCGAAACGGAATTGCACCTCCTGATCGACGTAGCCCGGAAAGTTGTCGGGCGTGACCCAGCTTGTATGAATGTCGAACGCCGCTTCGCGACCGTCGTCATAGGTGTAGATCAATCGGAGCTGCGTGGAGTCCCAGGTGGGTCCGTCGGCCGGTCCGACCAGCCCGCGTTGTCCGCTGCACTGCACCGCGGTAAGCCGTCCGCCAAACGTAAAATCGATCAGCTTGATGTAATGCACCGCCACGTACGTGCCCGGATTGCGTCCCACGATCCATTCGGCGAACTGAGAACCGGAAACTTGCTTGGGCTCAAGCAGCGTGCAGTAGCCGTTGTTGACGTGGATGAGCTCGCCGTCGGCCACGAGAGTGCGAAGCTTCTTGTGATCGGGATCGAGCAATTTGTGGTACACCACCTTGGCCAGCACGCCGTTTTGTTTTGCCAGCCGATCCAGCTCGTCCAATTCCGCCAGTGACATTACCGACGGTTTCTCCACTAGCAGATGCTTGCCGGCCTGCAGGACGGCGCGCGCGGCATCGAAGTGACGGTCGTCCGGCGTGGCGACGCACACGAAGTCCACGTCGCTGGCCAGAAGCCGCGCGACCGCGTCCTGGCCGTGGAAGTTTTGAAAAGGCCCGACGCGCCCGGCGGCCGCCCGTTGATAAGCCAGTGCACGATTTCCCGTCCGGCTGGCGACGGCGATGAGCGGCACATGGCACACGCCAAAAGCCCGATCGTACACGCCCCCGGCCTGCGTTTGCTCGAAGAACGGGCGGTAGGTCTCATCGAAAATCATTCCCATCCCGACCATGCCGGCGCGGAGGGTGTTGGGAACGCTTGGCGGTGCAAAAGCAAGGGGGCTCACGAGCCAGGGCACTCCGAAAAGATGGGTTTCAGCCGACTATCGTAGGGCAGTTGCCGTGTGGATTCTAGCTCCGCCGCCCAGCGCACTAGGTTGACTCCCTTGCGTGGTAATGGTCGGACACCCAGAATGACGCCTGCCGTCGGCTTGGCCCTGGCCGCCGGGTGCATCGAGCCGCGGCAATTCGATCTTGGAAGCGTTTTTCAGTCCAACAAACAACCTTCTGGATTTGCCGGAATCAACGGGAGTTAAAGGGCCGTTGTCAGGTTGTTTGGCGGCCTATTAGGAAACCATCATGTCCGACCAGCCCCGAGTCATCCTCAGCGGATTTGCCGACGAAGCCGCCAATCAAAAGACGGCCGTCCAGCAGTTCGCCGCCTTTGCCGCCCTCGGGCTGGAGTATTACAGCATTCGCTTTATCGACGCGGGGGGCGGCATCAAGAACGTGATGCAGCTTTCCAAAAGCGAGATTCGCACCATTTGCCATCTGGAAGACGAATATGGCCTGTGCGTGGCCTCGATCGGTTCGCCCATCGGCAAGGTGAAACTGCAAGACACGGACGACGGCACGAAGAACGCCTACGTCCCGTTCAAGAAATACCTCGCCAGCGACGTGGCCAAGGCGTGTGAGCTGGCCCATGCCTTCGAAACCAAACTGATTCGCGGGTTCTCG
>CAYWTU010000971.1:0-1703 GCA_964461275.1 uncultured Pirellulales bacterium
TCCCCCCGAATGCGCGGCACGCAGTAGGTTTCAAACTTGACTCCGCGCTCCATGTCGAGAGCGTCGATGGCGTCCATCAGCCCGAACACGCCGGCCGATATCAGATCGTCGAGCTCGACACCTTCGGGCAGCCGGGCCCAAATGCGTTCGCCGTTGTACTTGACCAGCGGCAGGTAGTTCTCGACCAGCCTATTGCGCAGGTCCTGGTTCTCCGGGTCGGCTTTGAAGGCCTTCCAGACGCTAGCGATATCATCAAGGGCGACTTCCGATGCGACCGTACTGGCCATGCGATCCTCCGTGATCGAACTCGGCGACGCTGTCAGGCATCCTGCCAGGACCAGCGGCGCGTCCGATTGGCGCGCCGTATCGATCCCGATGACAACGTCAGGTTGGTGTTTTCAGGGTGGGCTTGGGACGCCGGCGCCAGCCGCCGGTGTGCCGCAAAATTTGAAAATTCGGGGGAGTTGGTTACGAGGCGGTTTTTTCCGTTTTCGTTTTGAGCGAAGACTTCAGGGCGTCCCATTCGGCTTGCGCTTGAGCCCGGACGCTGTCGTCGACAATCCATTGGGCTATCGCGCCAATCAACAGTCCTAAGGCGGTCCATCCGACCAGCGCCTGCCATGCGGCGAGCACGGTGGATTCAAATCCTCCGCCGTACAGCGCGCCGCGGGCCAAGCAAATGGCGAAGGCCACCGGACCCAAAACGCCCGCATATTGGCCTGCCACCGCCGGTCCCCCAGAGTCGTCGCCCGCTGCGGCAGCACGGCGCTGAAAACGCCATTGCGCACCGCGGGGCCCATCGTTCATCGGCGGGACGGCCGGTTACGGTTGAGGAAAGTTTGCCGGTTAGGTTGAGCTTCCTTTCGCGAATTCGGTGAACTTGGGGGTTTGGCGGAATTGGCCGGGACGCGGCAGTGCATGGCCCGCGGCAGGATGTCTACGAGGTTGAGATTGGCATGGCAGCGGCGGTGGTCAGACGGTCGTGCGTTACGTTAGCCGCCGGCGCTCGAAGCGTCTCCCGAACGTCGCGGGCCAATCGCTCGAAGCAACCCAGCACCCGCCCCGGCGCCGAAGCCAGCACCACCGGCCGACCGGCGTCGGCTGCCGCGGGCACGCACGGCTCCTGACCCAACCAGCCGATGCCCGAAACCGCCAACCCCAGAAACCGCTGGCACGCCTCGCTGAGCCGCTGATGCACGGCGTCGGCGGCAACCTCGTCGGCTGCCAGGTTGACGAACGAGCGGATCGGTGCGGCAAAGTCGGCCGAGATCAATACCTTGATGGCCGCGTACGTGTCCATGATCGCTTGAGCTTCGGGCGCGGCGACCAACAGCAGCAGGTCGGCGCTGCGCCAGAAGCGGCGCACGATTCGATTCAGTCCAGAACCGGTGTCCAACACCGCTACGTCCATGCTCGTCCCCAGCCCATGCAATTCGTGGAGCAATCGTTCTTGAGCTTCGGGCGAGCAGTTGGCCATCTCACTGGAGCCCCAGGCCCCGCGCGCCACGTGCACTCCGGCCGGACCGCGCTGCAGCACCTCGGCCAAGTTTCGTCGTCCGGCCAATACGTCGGCCACCGACAGGCTTTCTTCGACGTGGCAGTAATCCGCCACGTCGGCCCGGTTCAAATCGGCGTCAATCAGCGCCGTTCGCTGACCGGCCAGGCTGAGCGCCACCGCCAAGTTGACCGCCACGGTGGTCGTG
>CAYWTU010000972.1:0-1703 GCA_964461275.1 uncultured Pirellulales bacterium
AGCGGGCCAACCTGTCCGCCCACCTTCTCCGCTCGTCGAGGACCTGGCTGGACCGGCCGACGGTGTGCTCGACGAGCCACGCGATCGGTTCGCCTTGCGCCTAGCGGACTGGGCCCTGCTGCACACCGGCCACTGAGTTTGATTCCACGACTGACAGGACCCGCCGCTGGACACGCGCAGAATCCGCGGCGGGTTTTTCAGAGGGCAACTCGTGGTGTTAGCGATGCGGCGCGAACTTGAATCGTGTGTGCGCGCACTTGACACTCCGCTTCCTTGATTGTGGTGTACGACGCACAAGGTGCATTGGACATGATTCAAAATCTCGCTCGCCTTTTTCGCTGATGCGTGCGCGCGTCGCATCGCCGACGGACGTGGCTCGCGGCGCATTGCAATTCGCACGTGACGCGACAGCGCATCGACATCGAGCTCGCGCACCGTTGTCACGCGCCGGTTTCGCGACCGCCACACCGCCGCCGCGATTTTGTCGCTTGCCGAATTCGTATCCACGGCGGACAATGACCGCACAGTGACCGTTTCTCTGGCCCAAGGAGGGTTCGTCATGGCCCGCGCTACAAAATCCGACGCCGCCAAGCCGCAAGTGTTTCAGTTCAAGATCACGTTGCGCGGCATCAAGCCGCCCGTGTGGCGGCGGATTCAGATGACCGACGGCTCGCTGGACGACTTGCATTTGCAAATCCAGGCCGCCCTGGGATGGACCAACTCTCATCTGCACCAGTTCGTGATCGGCGATGACTACTACGGCGATCCGGACCTGATGGAAGACAGCCTGGATGACCAGGAGTTGATTGATTCCACCAAGACGCGACTGAGCAAACTTCTGGGACGCGTCGGCAAATCGTTTCGCTTTCGCTACGAGTACGATTTCGGGGACAGTTGGGAGCACGAGGTGCTGTTTGAAGGTCGCGTTGCCCAGGAGCCCGGCGCTACGTATCCGCGCTGCATCGGCGGCGCGCGTGCCTGCCCACCGGAGGACGTTGGCGGCGTGTGGGGCTACGCCGACTTCTTGGTGGCGATCGGCGACCCCAAGCACCCCGAGCACAAGGACATGCGCGAGTGGTGCGGCGGGCAGTTTGACGCCGAGAATTTCAATGCAGACGAGACGACCAAGCACATGCGCTGCGGCGTCTCCGACTGGCGCCCCTACCGCTGAACGCTTCGACTGATTCAATCTATCGACCCGCGCGAACTGCCTTCCGGCCGCATCGCATCACTGTTGGATGCGGCTCCTTGAGCCCGGCCTTTCACGCTCGATATGCTGGCGCGACGACATCGTCTGTGCTATCGTCGGCGTGTCATTCCCACGCCGATCATGCCCGACTCGTTTCCGATCTCCATCGAACTGATCCCCGACCCCGACGTGGGCGGCTTCACCGCCTGCTTGCCCGACATCCCGGCCTACGGCGAAGGCGAGACGCAGGAAGCAGCCATCGCCGACCTCAAGGAGGCGCTTCGCACGTACATCGAGGCGGCTGGGCTCGATGAGGCCTTGTCGCGGGTTCGGCCGCCGGCCGAACACCGCGCGCTGGACTGGAATCTTGCCGACCTGATGCGTGGCTAAACTGCCGCGCCCCTCCGGCCGGCATTTTTTGGAATTTCTGCGGAGAGAAGGTTTTGAGCTGGTTCGCACCCGCGGCAGCCATCACGTCGTTCGTCGCGGCGACTTCTTCACCACGGTCCCCGTG
>CAYWTU010000973.1:0-1703 GCA_964461275.1 uncultured Pirellulales bacterium
CTTCGCACAGCGACCGTAAAAAGTCGGGCGAAGCCTGGCCTTGGGGGGGCGTAAACGTGGGAAAGTGGCGCTTGCCCAATTCCAAATCGATGTCGACCGTGTCGGCGATGAGCTGGCTTTGCCCAACCGCCTGTTCCAGGCCCGGGAACGCCTCGTACATTTCCGCCGGCCCGCGGAGATAAAACTGATCCCCCTCCATCTTCATGCGGTTGGCGTCGGTGCGAAAGCGGCCCGTGTTGATGCACAGAAGCACGTCCTGCGCCACGGCGTCTTCGCGATTTACGTAGTGGGCGTCGCTGGTCGCCACCAGCGGCAACCCCAGCTTTTCAGCCACGTCGACCGCTCCTTCCAGGGCCATCCGCTGAATCGCCAAACCATTGTTCTGAATCTCAACAAAGTACCGGTCGCCGAATACGCCATGGAACCAGCGCGCAATGTCGCAGGCTTGTTCCAAATTGAATTCGGCCGCCTCGCCGCGCAGCAGAGTCCGGCTCAACTCGCCCGAAACGCAACCGCTCAGGCAAATCAGGCCCTCGTTGTGCTCCTGGAGAATCTCACGGTCGATCCGCGGCTTGCGGTAGAAACCTTCGAGAAACGCCTGACTGGCCAACTTGATCAGGTTCTTAAAACCGACGCGGTTCTGGGCCAAGAGCGTGAGGTGATAGCTCGCTTCTTCGTCCTTGCCCACTTCCTTGCTCTTGTTGAACCGACTGCCGGGAGCGATGTAGGCCTCGTAACCCAGGATGGGATTGATGCCGACCTTCTTGGCAGCCCTGTAAAAGTCCAAGGCCCCGTAAAGATTGCCGTGGTCGGTGATGGCCAGGGCGTTCATCCCTTGGTCTTTGGCCCTTGTCACCAGCTTCTCGATGGGGCTGGCGCCGTCCAGCAACGAGTAATGGCTGTGGCAATGCAGATGAACAAACGGCGCGGCGCTCATCGATGTCGTCCTTTGACCAAGAGATTCGGTCCATCGGCCGGCAGTGCATACATTGGCGATGGAATCGTCCGCTGCCGGGGGCGTGTTGGGCTTGATTCTACTGCCGCCGCTTCGACCGGCAATCGACCGCATCGTTCGACCGAATATCCCCCACCCGGAGCGCCGACCAGTTCCGGCGTGCGTCCACATTGGCTAATCGCATTGACCAAAGCCTCTGTTTATTGTTGACGTTTGGCAAGACTTTGGACAGGATTATATGATTAGCTGGTTAATAGTTTATCCGAAGGGACGACCCACGAGTTCTCTGGGAATGTCACCGTCAGGAGGTGGCCGAATGTTGCACATGCTTTCTTGGCGGAACTTGGCGCAGATGTTCTTCGCCACGGTGGTTCTTGTCTGTTCGACAGCGTCAGCGCAAACCGTAACCAATAGCGGCTTCGAAACGCCGCCGTTTCCAGGCGGCGTGGGTTACGGCGCCATTCCCGGCTGGAGCGCCAGCGGACCGGGCGGCTCGGGTGTCAATGATTCAACCCAGCCGTTCATCAATGGGATTCCGATTCCCGAAGGGACGCATGTCGCGTTTCAACAAGGCCAGGGAACGCTTTCGCAAACGGTCACCGGCCTGACCGTCGGCAAGTCCTACATGGCCGACTTCATGATCGACGAGCGCGGCGCCGGCGGGGCGGGCAGCAGCACGGCCCCGTTCGCGCAATTGAACGGCGGTACGGGCTACTCCCGGAGCGGCTACGAGCGTCGCCATCGCTTT
>CAYWTU010000974.1:0-1694 GCA_964461275.1 uncultured Pirellulales bacterium
CTAGCGTTTTTCCGCTAGTGTTGCTGCCGCGTTTACGGCTCTCAGGACTGCTCTGCGGCTACTTCTTGTCTTGCGTCGTAATCGGAAATGAATCCGTGCGGCACGGCGAGGCCGGCAAGCCCGCTTTGTTCCACAGGTTCACTACTGGATAGGCGGCCCAACCATAGCGCACCGCCACCGGCGCCGGCACCTGGTCGCTCGACACGACCACGGTGTCACCATCAATCACCGCCGTGGCGGCGTGAAACTTCTTGTCCTCGCCGGCAATTGTGAAGCCGGTCAGGGGTCCGTCCTTGGCAACCAGCCCACCTCCCAGGTGTTTGAACCGCAGCCGGGCCTTGCCGTCGGCCACGCTAATGCTGTCGTACAAGGGTCCGGAGAATTCCAGGTTCTCGCCGTAAGCCAAGGCTCGCGCGGCCAGCGCCAAACGCGCGCCCACCGGCTCTTTGCGGCGGGGATGGATGTCGCGCTCGTCGCCCACGTCAGTCGTGACCGTCAGTGCCGTCTTGGGCACCTGGCCAGTGACGAACAATTGTGAATCCCGAATCTCAGCCCACAGACTGTCGGAAGGCTCGCGGACGATCGCCTCGTAGGGGGCGATCTGCACGATCAGAAACGGAAAGTCGCCCTGGCCGAACGTGTCGCGCCAGTTCTTGATCATCGCCGGAAGCAGTGTGCGATATTGATACGCGCGGCCGGCGTTCGACTCACCCTGATACCAGATAACGCCTTGAATGGCGAACGGCGCCAGCGGTGCGATCATGGCATTATACAGCGTGCTGGCGCCCTGCGGCTTCGACATGTCCTTCAGCTCGGCATGTCCGTCGATCGACTCCTTGCTCATCCATTGTTCGGCCGCCGTGCCGCCGTAGTTCGAACCAATCAGGCCGATCGGCACGCCGAGCTTCTTTTGCAAGTCGCGTCCGAAGAAGTAGCCCACGGCCGAAAAATCGCCCACGGTCTGCGGTCCGCAAGCGACCCAAGCGGCTTCCACATTCGCCTCGGGCTTGTCGGAGTGCTTACGCGGCACCTCGAACAAGCGGATCTTGTCGTTGGCCGAAGCGGCAATGGCTTCGCTGCCGCCATCGCTCTGCTTGACGGCCCATTGCATGTTCGACTGGCCGCCGCAAATCCAGACTTCGCCGATCAGAATGTTTTTGATCTCGCGCTTCTCGTCGCCTTGTGTGATGGTCATGGTGTGTGGGCCGCCGGCAGCGATCGGCTGCAACTCGACTTTCCACTTGCCGTCTTGCGGCATGGTCGAGGCTTCCTGTCCGGCGAGTGACACGGTGACTTTGTCCGGCTTATCGGTCGTGCCCCACACGGGCAGCTTGGCCTTCTGCTGCAACACCGCGTTGTCGGAGAATAAGGCGTTGGGAGCTAGCGCGGCCTGCGCCGCCCCGCTGGCCAAAAGCACCGCCCCGCTGGCAAAGAGCACTGCCGCTGCCAACCGCATCACGCCTGCCAATCCCGTCATCACCGTTACCTCTCCAATAGCTCGGGCCACATGATCCTGGCACTACTTGTTCCAATCGTACACGGCTCGCGGCGCCGCTGCACGCCCCCTGAACCCGGGAATTCCATGAGAATTGCGCGCCACCAACTTCCCTCCCCTTGCACGCCGAACCGGCTGCTTTGACAATAAGGCCCGTCAACATGGCGAATTCCTGGCGCGTCCCCCTGGCGGAGAAACT
>CAYWTU010000975.1:0-1690 GCA_964461275.1 uncultured Pirellulales bacterium
CCCGTGGTGTCGTTCAACGACTCGGATATCTGGCTTCAGGGCCTGAATTTCGGATTGACCTTCACCTGGTAGGTACCCCAGCGCATCGATTCGGCGACCCGCCTGCCGCCGGCCGGTGCTTGCAATAAAGCCCGCCCCGAACCATTCGGGGCGGGCTTTTTGCGTTTGCGGCGGCCGGCATACATCGGCGCTCGGCGCTGCCTTTTCTCAACCGGTGCTGGTCAAACTTCTTAACCACAGCCAGCCGTTTTCCGGTAAAGTTCGCGGCAGAATTTCTTTCATTTGCCGCGCGATCAAGTATCATGATGCGGACGGCTTACCCAACCGGGAAAGTTTGCGCAACCGTTTGCGCCGCTTGATCTAGGGAGTAAAGGCGGGCCGTCTCGCTTGGTGTTTTGCGGTCGTCATGTCGCCGGACTCGGCATTGACGCAGCGAACTCAAGCGGCGGAGAAGAGTAGCGCGGTTCCCCATTGGGCCAGGCCGCGCAAAGAGGCGTCGTTAAGCAGCTTGCCGGTTGCTACTCGCACACGGAGCGCGCGGGAATCTCCCACGGATGGGTGCGTGAATTTGCGCCGGTTGGCACGCGCACGATTTGTTTGTGCGCTGGAAGGCCAAGCGCCGCCACGGCGAAGTCGTCGCCTGCGCACGATCGCGCGGGCGTTGGCTTTCACCACAGCGTTGAGTTGACACCGTTGATCACCATCCATCGCACTTTGCCACTGCGGCATCAGTTTGCTTACGGAGAGCAACCATGAGTTTTCTGCGCCCTCGTCGTACTCGATCCGGCCGAATTTCGGGAAGTCGTTGGTTGGATCGGGCATTCCGAACCACGACGACCGGCAATCGCGTCAAACCGGCGTTGTCGTTTGAGCCCTTGGAAATCCGCCGCGTGCTGAGCGTTAACGGACCCGGCACCATTACCGGCAACAAATGGCTGGACAAGACCGGCGACGGCATCACGGCCGATGACCTGCCGTTTCAGGGTGTGACGATCCAACTGTTCAAGGACAACAACGACGACGTGTTCAACGTTGCGCAGGACACGCTGCAAAGCACGCAGCAAACCGACGCCAACGGGATGTACTGCTTTCAGGACCTGACGTCCGGCACGTACTGGGTGCGTGAAATCGCGCCCCTTGGGTATACCCGGACCGCGGGCCTGGATCCTTACAAAGTGGTGGTCGGCACAGCGGCAAACCAGCCCGACGTCAGCGATATCGTAATTGACAGTTTCGATCCACCAGCAACGCCGCAGTCGGCGATCATCGACTTAACCGACGCCGATCCGTCGTTGATCAAGCAGGCCGGGGGTCTCGGCGGCGAGCGCGACCTGTTGATTGACGTTTTGGGCAATCCCATTCCGATTTCGGTGGCCGCTTCGGTCGGCGGCGGCTCGTACTTCTTCAGTACGGCAGGCACGCCCGGTTCGACGACCATCCTGCAGTACGACGGCCTGGACGCGGACATCGTCGCACCTCCCGCCGGATTGGTGAATAACTTGGGCTTGCCTAACGTCGACCTGACCAACGGCGGCAAGAATCACCGGGTGCTCTTCGACCTCAAGACTCTCGACGGTGGAAACAACACCACGGTGGAACTCAAAGTCAATCTGACGGGGCCTGGTGGCGCCACGGCCTCGTTTACGGGCGTAGTGCCGGAGAACGTCAATCCTTCGCAGTTTGTGATTCC
>CAYWTU010000976.1:0-1689 GCA_964461275.1 uncultured Pirellulales bacterium
GTTGCCGCCGATGGCGTTCTTGGCGTTGTAGGCGATCCCGACGCCGCCCGCGCCACCGGCGCCGCCGTCGCCCCAGATCAGTCCGCCGCGCCCGCCCGAACCACCATTGGCCCCTTGGGAATTCGTCGTCTGCCCGCCCCCGTCGGGGGACACGATGCCGTTGTCCGCCCCGCCGTTGCCACCGAGGCCGCCGTTGCCGAGCAGCCCGCCGTTGCCGCCGTTGCCGCCGGCGATCGGCGCGGTGCGGGTGGTGGAGACGTAGACGGCGTCGGCACCGTTGCCGCCGTTGCCGCCGTTGCCCAACCCGAGGAACCCGGCGCTGCCGCCGTTGCCGCCGTTGACCCCGTTGCCGCCGTTGCCGAACAGCCCGCCGCCGTTACCGCCGTTGCAGGTGCCGACCCCGCAGTCCCCGGGCACGGTGCCGTAGCTGTAACCGTTGCCGATCAGCAGCCCGGCGTTGGGCTGATCGGGGGTGCCGTTGCGGATGAAGATGCCGATGATCTCGGCGATGGGGTTCGGGACGGGTGCCGGGGCTTGCTGCGCGCGAGCCACGGCGGCGTCGGGCGCCTTCGGGGTATCCGCAGCTGCCGTCGCCGACAGCGACGCCAGGGCCGCACCGACCCCCAGTGCCACCGCCAGCGCCCCGACACGTCCCACTGCTCCCAGATCCGCCATGACTGCTCCCCTAATCGTGAGTCGAAAATCACCGGAGACTAACCCGGCGGGCCATCTGCGCAATCGCTTTCGGGCCCACCCCGCAGCACCCGCCCAGCAGCGCCACCCGCTCGATGCCCAGCCAGTGCCCGACGTCGCCGACCCCGTTGGGGTAGGCCAGCAGAGAGGCGTCGGTGGCGGCCGAGAGCCGGGTCAGCAGCTCGCCGATGTGCTGCGGCGCGGTGCAGTTGACGCCCACCGCGAGCACGCTCGGGGCGCCCAGCGCGGCGGCGGCGGCCTCCTCGATGGGCTGGCCCGCGCACGTGTGGGCGCCGTCGCGGCAACTGAACGACACCCACGCCGGCAGCTCGGGGTGCGCGCCCAGAGCCTCGGCGATCGCGTCGGCCTCCTCGGCGTCGGGGATGGTCTCCACGGCCAGCAGGTCGGGGCCGGCATCGGCCAGCACCGCCAGCCGCTCGGCGTGGAAGTCGACCAGCCGACGGCGGGGCACCCCGTAGCGGCCGCGGTACTCGCTGCGGTCGTGGCGGATCGCGCCGAACGGGCCCACCCCGGCGGCCACCAGCACGTCGGCGCCGGCCGCCTCGCGGGCCAGCCGCACGCTGGCCCGCAGCGCCTCGTCGGCCTGGGCGGGCGAGCGCCCGGCGGCCACGAAACCCTCCCGGGACACCTGGTAGCTGGCCGACACCAGCACCCGCGCCCCGGCCGCGGCGAACGCGCGGTGCACGGCGAGGACCTCCTGGGGCTCGTCGGCCAGCACCCGCGCCGACCACAGCGCATCACCGAGGTCGTGGCCGCGGCGCTCCAGTTCGCCGGCCAGCCCGCCGTCGATGACGTGCGGGCCGGTCTCCAGCAGGGCGCGGAAACGCTGGATGCGGCTCGGCTCGGCGTGGGGAGCCATGGGGTCAAGTATCGCCGCGGGCGCCTGCCCTGCCTCCGTTTCACCGCTGAGCATCGAGAGGGTCATTTGACCGCGGTGATCACCTGCGGTTAGCGTTTGCCTCAAGCTTTAGCGAC
>CAYWTU010000977.1:0-1683 GCA_964461275.1 uncultured Pirellulales bacterium
TAAACACAATCGCGAACACAAAGACGTTGTCCATCGACAACGACCATTCGATCAAATAGCCGGTCAGAAATTCGGCGGCGGGCTTGGCGCCGCCCCAGTACCAGATCAGGCCATTGAAGCCCAAAGCCAGCGACGTCCAAACGGCGGTCCAGAAGCCTGCTTCGCGCAGCGAAGTCTCGCGGTTGTCGCGATGAAACACCCCTAGGTCCAACAGCAGCATGGCGACGACGAATCCGCCAAAAGCCACCCAATGCCAAACTTGCACGTCACCCAAGTTGCGGTCTCTTTCGATCAAGCGGCGCCAGACGCCGATAGGCAGCGCGCCTCGCGGGGCGCGCTTGGCAACGCGGCGGCGAAGCTCGCGCCGCCGGTCTGTCGGCAAGCGGCACTAATCTACCAACCAATGACGATATTCGACTCGATCACCTTGCGGGCCCGCTCCAGGTCCGAGCCCGTCTCGTGCATGTACAGCCGAATGGCGTGGACCTTGTCGCCCTGCGCTTTGGCCAGACAATCTCGGGCTGTGTTGCAAGGATCGATCTTGCCGGCGATCCCTAGGGCGGATTTGGAAATCACCCAGGTATCACGGGGTCGTTTGGTCAGTCGCAGCACTTTTTCACTGGGGTAGGCGTCCAGGACCACTTCCCGAGCGGGGCCCTCGCCCTCGGCCCAGATGATTAAGATGTGCGACTCGGTCTCTACTTCGTACAGGGGCATATCACCCGTCTCCTGCGGGGCGTCGATCAACCGGCGCGGCCGCGTGGAAAATGTTAAGATTCGAGCCCCCTAAGTGTCAACGAGGGGACCGAAATCCCCACTGTGGCGACCATTTTTCCCAGCTTGCCATGACTTATCCCCACCCTTTTCGACTCCACGGCCCTTGGCAGGTCACGGCGTTGACTGCCGAGGACGACGGGGCAAAGTCCGAAATCACCCTTTCGAACGACGGGCCGGCCGGCTGGTACAAGCTGCTCGGGGATGACTACCGCGGTCAGGTGCGGCTGGCCCGACGGTTCGGTCGCCCCAGCAATCTGGAACAGACGGAAACCGTGTGGCTGATTGCCGAGGAGCTGCCGGCGGGATGTCAGGCGACGCTCAACGGTCGACGGCTGGGGCAGACCAGCGGCGCCGGTGAAACCGGTCAATGGGAGGTCACCCAGCGCCTTGCCCCGCGGAACGAGTTGTGGCTGGAGTTTGCCGTCGATGACGAAGCATCGCGCGATGCGGGGTGCGCCGGGCCGCGCGAGGTGCGGCTGGAAGTTCGCGGCACGGGTTGACCCGCAAATCCCGCGATGCGACGACAACCGATGATAGCGGCAGACCACACCTGAAAATTAACGAACGAGGAAAATGACCATGCCCACCGCGTTGCTGCGTATCCGCCGTGTCGGCCCGGCGTTGATCTTGGCCTGCTGTCTGGTTCAGCAAGTCGCCGCCGCCGAACATAATCAGCTCTCCCCAACGGAAATTGCCGAAGGCTGGATCTTGCTCTTCGACGGCCAAACGTTGTTCGGCTGGACTCCGGGCGGCGCCGCCGACTGGAAGGTCGATGGGGCGACGCCGGCCGACGCCGGCAGCGGCGTCACGACCGGCGACGTCTGTTTGTTGGCCACCACCAGCCAGTTCAACGATTCCGAACTGAGTGTCGATTTCCGCGCCCCGGCCCAGACCAACAGCGGGATC
>CAYWTU010000978.1:0-1682 GCA_964461275.1 uncultured Pirellulales bacterium
ACAGAACTTCGCCGGCATCGGGGCGCTGCGCGATGCGGATCTGCTGATCGTCAGCGTTCGTCGCCGCACGCCCACCGAGCCCCAAATGGCGATCGTCCGCGAATACTTGGCGTCGGGCCGGCCGCTGGTGGGCATTCGCACCGCCAGCCACGCGTTCGACCGCGAACCGCCGCCCGGTCATGCCCGCTGGTCAGGGTTTGACGTGGAGGTTTTGGGCGGCCACTACGAACGGCACTACGGCAACAAGCCGCCGACCGGACCGCCGACGTTGGTGCGGCTGTTGCCGGAGGCCGCAGGCCACGTGATCATGCGCGGACTCGAACCGATCGAGCGCGTCTCGACCAGCCACTTGTATCGCTCGCGCGACCTTGGGGCCGCCGCAGTGCCTCTGGCGGAAGGGCAGATTCAGGGGCAAGAGATCGTAGAACCTGTGGCCTGGACGAACGTCTATCGGGGAGGCCGAGTGTTTTACACGTCGCTGGGCAATCAGGCCGATTTCGAGATGCCGTGGTTCCGGCAGCTATTGGTCAATGGTGTGCTGTGGACGCTGGAACGACCGGTGGAATAGCGTCTCGACAACTTCCGCTTACCCCGTCCACTGCCCGCGGGCGATGGCGTCTTTCAACCATGCGCAGGTACGCTCCAAAGCCTCGTTCAGCCCCACCTCGGGCTCGAAGCCCGTGGCAGCCACCACCTTGCGGATGTCCGGCACCCTGCGCGGCATTTCTTCGTGACCCGCGCCGTACGCCTGCTCATAGGGCTGATGCGCCACCTTCGACTGGCTCCCCGCAACCCGAATCACTTTTTGCGCCAGCTCGTTGATCGTCACTTCGACGGGATTCCCTAGGTTGTAGACGGCGCCGGCGGTTTCCAGACGTTGGGCCAACCGCCACAGCCACTGGACGACGTCGCTGACGTAAGTAAAGCAACGTGTTTGCTGGCCGTCGCCGAAGATGGTCAGGTCTTCATTTCGCAATGCCTGCGCCAACAGCCGCGGCACGACCATACCGTACTGGCCCACCTGTCGCGGTCCAATGGTGTTGAACGGGCGGACAACCGTGGCCGACACGCCGAACTCGCGGTGATACGCCAACGCCAAGAATTCATCGACCAATTTGCTTGTCGCGTAGGCCCAGCGGAGGCGGCTGCTCGGGCCGAGCGTCAAATCGTCCTCTTCGCCGAACGGCGCGGCCGCGGTCTTGCCGTAGACCTCGGAACTGCTAGCCACCACCACCCGCACGCCGCCGTGTCGGGCCGCGTGGAGGATTCGCGACGTGCTGGCGATATTGTTCTCGATGGTCGCCACCGGGTGTTGCATGACGTTGAACACGCCGACGGTCGCGGCCAAATGAAACACGGCCTCGGCCCGGCCGACCAATCGGTCTAGTTCGGCGCAGCCGCCGACCGTTTCGGTGAGCACGCGGAGCCGTGAGTGATTGGCAACGGCCGCCAAATTCTCGCGCCGACCGGACGACAAATCGTCAAGAACGTCGACTTCGTGCCCCTGGGCCAGGATCAGCTCTACAAGATGCGAGCCGATGAATCCGGCGCCGCCAGTGACTAAGAACTTGGACATGGAGTCAGTTTAGGGAGCACCCGGCGCGTTGGGGAAGACGCGCGCGGTTGGTCGCGGTCATTTCAGCCCGGCTTTTTCCGCCGCTTCCCGATCGACGGCATACAAG
>CAYWTU010000979.1:0-1681 GCA_964461275.1 uncultured Pirellulales bacterium
CCGTCGACCGCCAACTTCCGGCCCCCGAGCGTGAGCGCCTCGGCAATTGTGGGAAAAATCGGCACGCCGTACTCGGCGGAAACCGCCCGGGCCATGTCCCCGGCAGGAAACTGATCGACGTACATGCTCGCCAGGTCCATGCCCGATTCGGTCCGCCGACCGTTGAAAAGATACGGCCGCAAGAAATTTTCGAGGATCACATGGGCGTGGCTGCGGTGGGTGAACTCGGTGATTACGGCCGCCACCTTTGGCCGCCGCGATTCGTCGGCTCGCGCTCGCGCGGGAAACGACGCCGCGGCCCAAGGCGCCAGCACGGCGCCGGCCGCCCACTGGCCGGCGCGGCCCAACCAATCGCGACGCGAGAGCCAGTGCAGCGGGTAGGACATGGGTGACACTCCGTGAACCAGTTTAGGACAGCACCACCCACGTATCGTAGTCCACGGCCTGGGCGCTAGGAACGTGGCGACGTGGCCGGGCGCCTGGCGAATCAACGCCGACGCGTCACAGCGGGTCGGACTCGACCGGGTTGCCGGTCGACCGTTGCCGCCAAAGGGGTGTACCGCCTTGGGCCGAGGGGTCGCGTTCGTACACGGTGCTCCAACCGCCCCACCCGTCAGAGTAGTTGCGAACGTTCTCCAGGCCCAGCAGCCAGGCATAGTAGCAGGCCAGGCTCGAACGCCAGCCCCCTCCGCAATAGAAAATCACCTCCCGTTCGAATCCCGCGCCGGCGTCGGCCGCTAGGCCGCATTGTCGCCAATGATCGAGTATTTCGGACGGCGGGCGCAAGCGGCCGTCGCGTCGGCAGTACAGCCGGGCTGCGTCGTCTGCGTCGCCCAAGTGCAGTGCGCCGGGAATCCGCCCCTTGGCGTCCAGGTAACGGTATCCGCTGATGCGGCCGGCGAATTCGGCGTCGCTGCGAACATCCGCCAGCCAGGCGTCGTCCGATTGCAAACGCTGACGAACGTAATCGGTCGTGGCCAAGAGTTTGTCGTTCGTGGGCGCGCTGAATTCCGCTGGCGCCGGCGCAGAGGCCTGTGTCTCCACCGCGTATCCCGCCGATTTCCACGCCTCCCAGCCGCCATCCAAAATGCGCACATCCGCTACCCCCGCGTATTTCAAAACCCACCATGCCCGGGCGGCGGTGATTGCTTTGTGGGCATAAACGATGACGGTCGTGTCGCCAGTGACTCCCGCCCGCCCGATGGCGCTGCGCAACTCGTCGCTCGGACGCAGTCGCCACTGCGGATATCCCGTTTCCAAGTCGTCGGTGCTCAGCAGTACGGCGCGAGGAATGTGGCCTGACAAGTACGGCGCCGGTTGGTCGGGCTCGGTCCAACTGGCCTCCAAAATGACGAAGCGGTCGGCGCGATAGGTGGCCGGGCGAGTTCGCTTTCCGCCGGCTTCATCGTAATCGAGCAACTGCTTGAGCCAGCCCGCGGACACCAGGCCGTGCGCGTTTGGAGCGTCGCCGGCGGGGAAATCGGCGCCCGCAGTGGTCCGACCGCCGCCGCAGCCGGCCATCGGCAATGCCAGCAAGGCGCACCAGGCCATCGCCTGGCACGCGGTGCTGGCCCAACGGCCCGCCAGTCCCCAAGGCGCTGGCTTGCGATCGACATGCCGATGGGCCATAAGAATCGCCTACTGGGGATGCGCCGCGAAATAGTCGCTCAGCCGCTGGGCC
>CAYWTU010000980.1:0-1669 GCA_964461275.1 uncultured Pirellulales bacterium
AATTCGCGCATGGCGTTTGCACTTGCTGTGTTTTTGTTCTCAATGGCTGGCATTCCGCCGCTTGCTGGTTTCTTTGGTAAGTTCTATATTTTCATCGCTGCCGTACAAAGCGGCATGTATTTGCTGGCTGTCATCGGCGTGCTGTTGGCGCTACTCTTGCCGGCCGTGCAGGCGGCCCGGGAGGCGGCGCGACGTTCGCATTGCACGAACAATCTGCACCAGATCGGCGTGGCGTTGCACAATTATCTGAGCGCGCACAATGTCTTTCCGCCGGCCTATGTGGCCAACACCACGATCAGCGGCACGATCAACAACGTTCCGTTTCCCGACGGCAACGGCAATGGACCCTCGGGCTTCGCCTGGGGCGCGTTGCTCTTGCCGCAGCTCGATCAGATGCCGACGTATCAGCAGTTCGATTTTCGCTCGGCCTGCTGGGATGTCATCAATCTGCCGGCCGCCAAGACCAAATTGCCCGTGTTTCTTTGCCCCAGCGCCACGGGCGGCAGCGACGGGTTCGAGGTGCAGCGAGGCATGGGCGACCCGTGGGAACCCCATAAGTCACCGACGCCTTACGACCCCAAACTCAAGTTCGCCCACGCTCACTATGTCACGAATGCCGGCATCCATCAGCCCTGGGGCCGCGTCACGGAGTTCTTGGACCTTTCCAAGCCCGAGCCGATCATCGTCGCTGGAAATCCGACGAATGCCTACATCGACGGTCCGTTCTATCGCAACGCGGTGATGCGGGCGTCGTTTATCTCGGACGGGCTGTCGCACACGATCTTCATTGGTGAACACAGCTCGGTGTTGAGCGACAAGACCTGGGTCGGCGTCGTGCCTTTCTCGGTGACCTGCCCGAAGCGCCCGTTTCCGTCCGATTGCAATAGCGGTGGCTGCTTTGTCGGCGCGCACAGCGGTCCTGACACGCACGACCACCCGCAGGTCGTCATCCACGCACCCAACAATCCGTTTGGCCACACCGACGAGATGTATTCCGAGCATCCCAATGGGTGCAATGTCTTGCTGGGCGACGGTTCGGTGCGGTTTGCGGGTGAGTACATGGACCCGTTTGTGTGGGTCGCCATGTCGACCCGCAATCTGGGCGAAACGCTCGACGACGCCGGTGGACTCTAGGTCGAGCGAATTTCGGATGACGCCACGAATGGTCGTGACCTTGATTCAGCCCCCGCGGAATACGCTGCCATTGCACACTGCCCGCAGCTACTGCCTGGCTTTCACCGTGATTGGCCTCTTGGCGATGCCGGGCTGCTCCGCGCCCCAACTCGACAGCGAGGAGGGTCTGCAGGTTGCCGACGCTCTATTCACCGCCGTTACCTCGCAACGAACCAACCTACTGGAGCAGGTTTCGAGCAACTTGGAGCAACACCACGCCAATGGAAAAGTCAGCGGCGAGTGTTACATCGAGCTGCATGGCGTCGTTGAGCAGGCGCGGTCTGGGGAATGGAAGCCCGCGGCCAAGCGGTTGCGGAAGTTTATCAAAGCGCAGCGCCAGCCCTAACGTGTTGGCCCGCAGCAACTTCTAGCGAGTCGTCCACCATCGCTTGACGCGCTTCGGGTGGGCTAGCTCCCCGGCGGATTTTCGGTCCGCGCGTTATATTCCAGGATTCCTCTCGCCCAGTCGGTTAGGCGAGGGCGCGCGCCGCGTGGG
>CAYWTU010000981.1:0-1665 GCA_964461275.1 uncultured Pirellulales bacterium
TGGCCGCCATGACGGCGACGCCTGCACAGACGCAAGAGCAGGTGGCCAATAGCTTTCTGACCTCCAGCGAGTATCGTACGCGGGTCATTAACGGCTATTACACGAATTACCTCCGAACCAGTCCTGACCCCGCCGGCGTCGCCTATTGGCTCGACCAAATGAACAGCGCCGGCAAGACGGCGCAGCAAGTCCTCGTCGGCTTCCTCGAGAGTTCGGCGTATTTCGCCTTCTACAGCAACAACAACACCAACTTCGTAAACGGGCTGTACCAGGACTTGCTCAACCGCACTGGGGCTCCGGCTGACGTGACGTATTGGGTCGGGCAGTTGAATTCAGGCGTCACGCGGGGAACGGTCGCCAATGCGTTCTTAAACTCCGACGAGTATCGAACCAACCTCATCAGCGCCTGGTATCTCGGCTATTTTGGCCGCGCCGCCGATAGCGGCGGCATTACGTACTTTCTCGGCCAAATGGCGGGCGGTCAGACGTGGGAGTGGGTGCAAAAGAGCCTGTTGGCGGCGGGCGAGTACTACAGCTTCAATGAGCTGCCGACGATGGCGTCCATCGCCAACCAGACGCTCAACGAGCAAACGCCGTTGTCCATTCAGACCGCGGTCGCCGATGGCGACGACCTGCCAAACTGGCGGACCTTTTCGCTTGTGGGGACGCCGCCGGCGGGGGCTGCCGTTTCGTCTCCGGGCGGTTTGTTCACCTGGACGCCGTCCGAGTCGCAAGGCGGGGGGAACTATTCCGTCACCGTTCGCGTCAGCGACTCGGGGGACCTGACGGCCGACAGGACGTTCACCGTCACCGTCAATGACGTGAAGCTGGCGCCCGTGCTTCCCAACGTGCTGGAACTAGCCGTCGTGGAAGGGAATCTGCTTACGTATTCGTTCGCGGCGGTCGACTCAGACATTCCAGTCAACGTCATTACCTATTCGCTCGACGCCGGCGCCCCATCCGGCGCCGCCATCAACTCGTCGACAGGCGCTTTCTCATGGACGGCGCCTCTCGTGTCGGCGCCCCAGAATTTTGTCGTCACGGTTCGGGCCACCGATAACGGCAATCCGTCGCTATCGTCGACCCGGCAAGTCAACCTTTGGGTGCGAGACACGGTCGTGGCAGGGTTTCGCGATCCCGCGGTCGCCGCCGCCGTGCGCAATGCGCTCTTGGACGATCCCTCCGCACCGACCACGCTGCTCCATTCGGATCTAGCCGCGCTACAAACGCTCTATCTCGATAGCAACTCCGTGTTCAGCTTACAAGGGCTGCAAGAAGCGACGGGGCTATCTTCCATCGTTCTTCGGCCCAGCAACGTCGCGACGCCCGGGGCGCTGTTGGGAATAACATCGTTGACGCCGATTGCGGGCCTGCCGGGCCTGCGCACCGTCGCATTGGCAGGCGCCGACGTGGCGCCGGAAGCGATTGCGCTGTTGACGCCGGCGGGCTTGCCTAATCTCGAATCGCTCGATCTCAGCTACAACGAGTTGACGTCGCTCGCGACGCTGGCCGACTTCAGCACGCTGCGGACGCTCGATTTGCGCTACAATCGGCTCGACCTGTCGGATACGGCAGAATTGCCGCGCGCCAAACTTGACTCGCTGACGACGCTGTACTTGCATGGAAATTCCGACCCCGCCAACTTGGGAACGCAAACGCCGAATC
>CAYWTU010000982.1:0-1661 GCA_964461275.1 uncultured Pirellulales bacterium
CGCAGGCGGGACGGACCACGTACCAGTACGACGCGGCGGGGCGGACCGTCAACAAATCGCTCGCCAACGGCACCCGCACGAGTTACACTTACGACGCCGCGGACCGGTTGTTGCGGGTGGGTCACGTGAAATCCGACAATTCGCACATTGCGACGTTCAATTACACCTACGACAACGTGGGGAACCGCACCCGTGTGGCCGAGATCAACGGCGACGTCGTCACCTGGGCGTACGACAAGGCCTCGCAACTCCTCGTCGAGCGGCGGAACGGCCTGCTCTGTGCCCATCCGTATCACACGACGTACACCTATGATCCCGTGGGCAATCGCCTGCGGCAGTATGCCGACGAGTTGACGTTGTACAACTACGATGCGGCCAACCGGCTCGAATACTCCGTCATCACGTCCGGCCGCACGACATTCCTTTACGACTTCGATGGCAACCAGTCGCAGATCGAGACGCCGTCGGGCGACCTGACGACCAACACCTGGGACTACGAGAACCGCAACACGCAGGTGGTGCTGCCCGACGACAGCGTGCTGACGTTCGTGTACGACGCCGACGACCGGCGGGTGAGCCGGTCGGATGAGCTGGAGACGCTCGGCTTCGTGTGGGACGACGAGAACCTGCTGGCGGAGACGGATGAGTTGGGGGTGCCGGAAGCGGAGTACGTCTATCAGCCGGTGCCGTCACCCTATTGGAATCTGGTGAGCCGTTACGACGGGTCAGAATCGTCGTTCTACCACTTCGACGGCATCGACTCCACCGCCGCGTTGACCGACAGCGCGGAGGTGATCACCGACGAATACAGCTACATGGCCTTCGGCAAGACGCTGGCCACGAGCGGCACGACGGACAATCCGTTCCAGTGGATCGGCGAGACCGGCTATTACTTCGAAGCCGACCTCGGCCGTCACCTGCTCCGCCGCCGGCAGTACGACGCGGAACAGGCCCGCTTCCTGTCCGAAGATCCAATCGGGGTCACGTCGAACAACCCGAACCCCTACAATTACGTCCGCAACAATCCGACGACGCGCACCGATCCCAGCGGGCGGTGGTGGGACGTTTGCGATGCGTTCGATTTTGTCGGCCTGAACGGCTTTTGCGACACATTGGGAGTCCTCGGGGATGTCGGAGGTCAATTAGCTCGCGGGATGGCGACGGGATGGACCTCGCGTGTTGTCTCTGCCTTCCTGACCGGAGCGAGAGGGGGATTCGACTTGTTCGCCACCAATCTCCCAGGTCATTTTAAGAAAGCACTGGGAGAATGGTTGGGGATCCCGGCGTCGATCTTTCAGATTACGAGTGCCGCGAGCGGGCTCAATAACCACATCAACGTCCTGCTGGAACTGGTCGGATATGACTGGAATTCGTTGATTGACATGGTCAATGACGTCTTTGGGGCTGACTTCGTGAGCCCGATCATCACGATGTTCGAGGAGATCATGACAGCGCTCAACGGCGGTGTCGGGGCCTACATCCAAAAGAAGGTGCAGGAGGCGTATGCGGCACTGACCGACCTGCCGTCCAAGCTCTGGGATATGTTAACGGCAATGCGTGACCAAGCAGTCTCCGCAGTAATTACGAACGTTATCAGTAGGACGATCACGACTTTTGCTGCGTCATTCACTCCAGTGGGCGGAATCGCCCAGATTCTACGA
>CAYWTU010000983.1:0-1656 GCA_964461275.1 uncultured Pirellulales bacterium
ACGATCACGGCATCGTCCATCGCGACCTGAAGCCGGCCAACGTGCTGCTCGACGAAGGGGGCATCAAGATCGGCGACTACGGCCTGTCGAAGTTCATCTCCACCAGCCGCCGTAGCGGCCAGACCGAAAGCGTCGGCACGGTCCACTACATGGCGCCGGAAGTGGCCAATGGACGGTATGGCCGCGAAATCGACGTCTATGCCTTGGGCGTGATGCTGTACGAAATGCTCACCGGCCGGGTGCCGTTCGAGGGCGAGAGCGTCGGTGAGGTGTTGATGAAGCACCTGACGGCGCAGCCCGATTTGTCGGGTCTGGCCGAACCGTATCGCACGGTGGTGGCCCGGGCGCTGGAAAAAGATCCGCAGCAGCGGATTCGCTCGGCGGGCGAGATGCTCTCGCTGTTGGGCGAGGCCCCCCCGGCGCACGCCTTCCGGCCGGCCCCGCCGATGCACGAGACCATGGCCTACGCCCCCAAGCCGGCCACGCCGGCGCCGGGGGTGGCCGTTCCGCCGCCATTGCCGGACGACGGAAACGAAATCCGGTTGCAGGCCTGGAAACTCGACCGCGAGCCGGTGTTTTGCGCGGTGCGCGACGCCTGGAAGGAAGTCCAGCGGACCTGGGATAGTTCGGAATTGAACGGTCCGCTGCGTACGGCCCTGATTGTTGTGGGCGTGTTGGTGGCCATGACCGTCGGTCCGGTCTTGATTTCTCTGGCCTCGCTGTATCCGTTTTATTATCTGGGGCGCGGGCTGTATTTGACGTGCGGCGGAAAGCCTGTGCCGTGGTTGGTGGCGGGGCTGGGCCCTGCGCCTGTGATGGGCGCCGCGCCCGAGCCGCCCCGGACGGCTTCTGCCGCCGCTCGAGCGGCGCCGGCTACTGCCGCGGCGCCGGCTACTGCCGCGGCGCCTCTGGGCGCGCCCCCTCGACCGCTGGAGGTGTTGGCCGAGGTGGTGCAAGAGGCGCAACTAGCGGCGCGCGACGAGATTCGCCGTCAACGCCGGGCGCGCCAAGAGGCGGTTGCCGTCAGCCACAAGCCGCCGCGCGATCGATTCACGGAACTGTTGGGTTCGCTGCTCTTGGCGGGCGTCGTCTCGGCGGCGCTGGTGACGGTGGCCTCGATGGTCGGCGTGGGCCTACCCACGGAGAACCTGGTCTGGCTGGCGCTGGTGTCCACGGTTGGCAGTTGGGCCGTGCTGGCGCCGGCCAAGTTCTGGGAAGGCCGCCGCGGCGAGCCGATTTTCCGCCGCTTGGTGTTGTTGGGCTGCGGTTTGGCGGTCGGTGCGTTTGCGTTTGGCATGGACCGGGCGCTGCTGCTCAAACTGCCGGCCGGACCCGACCGCGTGTGGGTGTCGCACGACATGTTTCCCCAGGCTACCGACGCGTACGGACAATCGACATTGGCCGGATACCTGACGTATTACGCATTCTTGTTCCCGGTGTTGCGGTGGTGGAAGCAGGCGGAGCCGACGCGTCGACGACGGTTCAGCCTATGGGCCCCCATGGTCTGCGCCGCGTGGGCCGGCGTGCTCAGCCAGGCGTGGCCCTACGAAACGGCGATGGGCATGACCGTGGCGGGGATGATTAGCGTTTCGACGCAGTTGGCGGCGCCGTGGGTGGACCGTCGCGGACTGGCCCCCCAACAGGCCGCGTAGCACG
>CAYWTU010000984.1:0-1636 GCA_964461275.1 uncultured Pirellulales bacterium
TTGGTCCAGTAGCCGGCCTGGTTCTGTGATTGCGCCAGCGTCGCGGAGGTCGCTTCGAGGTGGCTCAAAAGCCGCTTGCGCTGCGCCCGGCTCAGCCCGGCCGTCTGGTTGTGCGCCTGATCCAAGACCACCAGGGCTTCGAGTCGATGCGTTCCGGCGCACACGCCATGTCTTGCCGGATGGTCGATCAATTCGTCGATCGCTTGTCGCAAGACGATGGTTTGACCGAACCGGTTTTGCCATTGGGGCTGCGGAAAGACGTAGCGAGCATAGCTGAGCAGCGTCCATTCGTATTCGAACTGATGATGGTGGAACCGGCCCAGCGACGTGTCGAGCAGCTCTCCGACGGTGGCGGCCCCTTCGCGAAGCGTCAGCGGTGTATCGACTGTTACGCCACATTCGGCCAAGGTCGCCAGCAGGTCGTCGGGATGTACCGAGCCCGTGTCCGCATGCCGATCGTCGGCATCGTAGCTGCGAATCTCGACCCCGCGGTCGGTGCGAACGAAGATCGGCGGCGCGTCGTCTCCGGCCAAGGCGCGAAACGCCCGGTCGTCCAGAAAGTACGCCAACATCCGCGGCCCGCTCAGGGCGCCTCGGCGGTCGAACGAGACCGACGGTCCCCACATCCGCAAGGCATGAACCAAATTATTAGTGTTGACCGGAGAGGCGATGGGGACCATCCGCCTCAGGATGTCCGTCAATTGCCGGTCGCCGATCGCCTGTTGCAGGTCGTAGCGCGGCCGCGTGACCAGCGGTCCCCGGCCATGCCGCCCAGCCGCGACCGAAGGCGCCGGAGTGGTCTGCGGCCACAGTTCACACGTCGTTCGATACGCGGCGCAAGCGAGCGCCAGGCAGCCGAACGGAATGAGCCATTTCAGGCGATTTCCGCGCATGAGTTCCGCCCCTTGAGAAGTCCCAACCGTCGCATCTTGTTGTAGAGCGTGACCCGGCTGATCCCCAGCTCGCGGGCCGTCTCACCGCGGCGACCGCCGCATTGTTGAAGTGTCCGCTGAATCACCTGCCGTTCGTACGGCGCCATCTGTTCGTCGAGCGTTCCGCCGGCGGGTGATGGCGCTGCGACCATCGGCGCTGCCGAAGGGCCGACGGAGTCTGCGCCCAGGTCGGGGGGCAAGTCGTCGGCCCGTAGCACGCCGTGACGACAAAACAGCACCGCCCGGCGAACGACGTTTTCCAATTGGCGGACATTGCCCGGCCAGTCGTGACGCACCAACGCGGCGAAGAAGTCTGGGTCGATGTCGCGGATCTCTACGCCGTGAGTTCGGCCATGCGCCAGCGCGAACTGTCGCGCCAGGTATGGCAGGTCCACCTTGCGCTCACGCAGCGGCGGCAACTGGAATCGCAGCACATTGAGCCGATAGAACAAGTCGAGGCGAAACGTGCCAGCTTGGATAAGTTGGTCCAACGCCCGGTTCGTGGCCACGATCAGCCGCGCTTCCGAGCGGCGAGTCTCGTTGCTGCCGACCGGTTCATATTCGCCCGATTCGATAACCCGCAGCAGTTTGGCTTGCTGTTCGCAAGGCATGACGTCGATTTCGTCGAGCAGCAGCGTCCCTGGACCGGCGGAGGCGAACTTTCCGTCGTGAGCACGATCGGCGCCGGTGAAGGCGCCTTTGAC
>CAYWTU010000985.1:0-1632 GCA_964461275.1 uncultured Pirellulales bacterium
CCGACGAGCCGCTCAAGCTGATGCACAACAACGGCGACGGCGCCTTCGTCGATCGCGGCAGCCAGGCAGGACTTGGCAGGCAACTGGGGGGACGCGCTTGTCAGTTGGTCGATTACAACAACGACGGCCTGTTGGACATTTTCGTCTTGCGTGGCGGCTGGCTGCTCACGGAGGGCCGCATCCGCAATTCGTTGATGGAGCAACAGGCCGACGGCACGTTTCGCGACGTCACCCGCCAGGCGGGCCTGGCCTACCCGGCGTATCCCACGCAGAGCGCTTGCTGGGGCGACTACGACAACGACGGCGACCTGGACGTTTTCGTGGGCAACGAGTCGTTGGTGGAGTTGATCGGCCTGGGCCAAGGATCATACCCTTCGCACTTCTTTCAGAACAACGGCGATGGCACGTTTCGCGAGTGCGCCGCTGAATCAGGCTTGGTCGTCGATCGGCTGGTCAAAGGGGCGGCGGCCGGCGACTACGACAACGATGGCGACCTGGACCTATACGTTTCTACCTATTCGTTCTGGAATCCGGCGTACGGGGTGAACCTATTCTTTCAAAACGACGGCCGGGGCAAGTTTACCGAAACGGCTCGCAAGCTGGGCGTGATGGAGCCCGCGCAATCGGTGGCGGCCTGGTTCTTCGATTTCGACCACGATGGCTGGCTCGACTTGTTCGTCTGTCCGTATGGTCAAGAAATCGCCGGCGACCCCCTGGCCGCCGTGGTCCGCAAGGCTCGCCATGAATCTCATCAAAGCGAGTCGCCGCGGATGTATTACAACCTCCGCGGGCGTCGCTTCCGCGACGACACCGCCGCCGTCGGCCTGGATTACCCTTATTTGACGCTCTCTGCCGCCTGCGGAGATTTGGACAGTGACGGCTATCAGGATGTGTATCTGGGAACGGGCGGACCGCAGTTCCAAATCCTCCTCCCCAACGTGATGCTCCGCAATGCCGCGGCCAAGCGGTTTGTGGATGTGACCTCGTCTGGAGGTTTCGGATTGTTGTTTCCCGGCCAGTCGGTCGCCTTGGCCGACCTAGATAACGACGGCGACCAAGACGCGTACGCCGACGTCGGCGGATTCTACAAGCTGTCGGGGCAAACCAAGGCGCTCTTGCTGAACCCCGGAACCAAGTCGCAGCGTTTCCTCAAGGTTTCGCTCCTAGGCCAACAAAACAATCGCCAAGGACTAGGGGCGCGAGTCAGGACGACGGTCGAGTTAGCCGACGGCGCAAAGACATTCCATCACGCACTGGCCAGCGGCGCGGCGCCGGCCGAGCGACTGGAGATCGGCCTAGGCCCGGCCACCAAGATAGTGGAGCTCGAGGTCGTCTGGCCCGCATCCAAGACACCCCAGACGTTTCAAAACGTCCCACTCGACAGTTGGATTCGCGTGACCGAAGGACAAGCGGAATTTGAGCGCCTGCCTCTCGAAACGGTCGATTTCCAGCGCCAGGAGCAGCCAACGGCCACGGCGGATGGGCCTTGAACGTTGCGTGATTCCCTCGCGCGCCGCCTACCCCTTGGCCAATCGCCTGAGCACGTCGATCCCCCGATCGATGACGTGGTCGGCGGCGGCGTAGGAAATGCGGAAGTGCGTGTCGCGGCCGCTGAAGATGTTGCCCGGGATG
>CAYWTU010000986.1:0-1627 GCA_964461275.1 uncultured Pirellulales bacterium
CGGGCTCTTGGAGCGGTTCGATCTGGTGAACAAGTCGGGGGCGATCCTGCGCTGTCTGGACAAGCTGGCCAAAATTGGTCGCGACGCGGTTTCCGCCGAAATGCAGGTTGCCGCGGGCCTGACGGCCGAACAGGCCGAGCGAGTACTTCAATTGGCGGGACTCGAAGGCGGCAACGAAGATGTGTTGCGGGAGTTGGACGGTCTAGTCCGCGGCATTCCAATGGGCGAACAGGGCGTGGCCGAGCTGCGCGATCTGACCCGCGCCGTTTCGGCCGCGGGCGTGCCTGCCGGACGGCTGCAGATGGATGTCTCGATCGCCCGTGGGTTGGACTATTACACCGGCACGGTCTTTGAGACCTTCTTGGACAATCTGCCCGGCATCGGCAGCGTGTGCAGCGGAGGGAGATACGACAACTTGGCGGGGCTGTTCACCAAGCAAGAACTGCCGGGCATTGGCGCATCGCTGGGGCTCGACCGGTTGCTGGCGGCCATGGAGGAGCTGGGTATGTTGACGCAGGTAGCCACACCGGCGCCGGCGTTCATCGCTTATTTCGCGGCCGAGCGGCTGCACGACTATTTGAAGCTGGCGGCGGCGCTGCGCGCGGCGGGCATTGGCGCCGAGCTTTATCCGGAACCAAAACGGCTCGGACAGCAACTCAAGTATGCCGATCGGCGGGGTTTCCGCGTGGCGCTGGTTGCCGGTGACGACGAATTCGCCGCCGGCCAGTGTCAGGTGAAAAACCTGGCGACGGGCGACAGCCAAACCGTGCCGCTCGGCCCGGACGCGTCGGCGGTGATTGCGGCGGTCAGGGCGATTCTGTAGCGACCGTCCGCCTGCTACGCCCGTTCCGCCCAGTCGAGCGACCGCTGGACCGCCTTCTGCCAACCGCGAAATAGGGCGTCGCGCCGGTCCGCCGGCATCTGCGGTTTGAACTCGCGGTCCAGCGCCCAATTACGCGCCACGTCGTCCTGGCCAGACCAGTAGCCGACGGCCAGCCCCGCCAGATACGCGGCGCCTAGTGCCGTGGTCTCGGCCACCACCGGACGACGCACGGTCACGCCCAACAAGTCGGCCTGAAACTGCATCAAGGCGTTGTTCGCAGAGGCGCCGCCATCGACCTTCAATTCTGCCAGCTTGACGCCGGCGTCAAGCTGCATGGCGTCCAACAGGTCGCGAGACTGATAGGCCATCGAATCGACCGCGGCGCGGGCAATATGACCGGCGGTCGTGCCGCGGGTCAGTCCAAAGAGCGCACCGCGGGCATAGGCGTCCCAATGCGGCGCCCCTAGGCCGACGAAGGCCGGCACAATGTATACGCCGTCGGCGTCCGGCACGCTGGCGGCCAGCGGCTCCACCTCGGCGGACGTCTTGATGATCTTGAGGCCGTCGCGCAGCCATTGCACGACGGCGCCGGCAATAAACACGGCGCCCTCCAAGCAATAGGTCACTTTGCCGCCAACCGACCAGCCGATGGTCGTCAGCAGGTTGTTCTGCGAGGGGACCGGCCTCTCGCCGGTGTTCAAGAGCATGAAGCAGCCGGTGCCGTAGGTGTTCTTAGCGCTGCCGACGGCGAAGCAGCCTTGGCCGAACGTGGCGGCTTGCTGGTCGCCGGCGATGCCGGCGATG
>CAYWTU010000987.1:0-1624 GCA_964461275.1 uncultured Pirellulales bacterium
CTAGGTCGGCATGAACCGGACGCGCCACAAATTGCCGCGCGGTCCGCCGTTGCCACATTCGTCCCCACAGCCTCCACAGTCCATGCCGCAGCCGCCGCAATCTCCGCAACCGCCGCAGTAGCCATCGCCGCAGTCTCCACAACCGCCGCCGCCGCAATCGCTGCAACCGCCGCCGCCCCAGTCACTGTAGCCGCCGCCTCCCTGGCAGCTCGCGCAGCCGCCGCCATGCGACATGCCCTGACCGCCTTCGTAAACCACTCCGCCATCCATCGCGTGGCCGTGGACCGGTTCGCCACCGGAAGAGCTCAAAGCGCCTTCGTAGGTCATGCCGTCGCTCATATGGCTTTGGTTCATCCCACGCGAAGCGACCCGTGGGCCGGGGCCGGGCCCCGGGTTGTATCCGGTACGCGACGCCATCCGATCACGCGGCGGACCGCCGGCCTGAGTGGCGCGCTGCGGGCCGCCATAGTTGGTTCGGCTTTGGACGTCGGACCGGGCATAGGGCGGCAAGGGGTTGCCTGCCTGATCGACATCGTGGCGCACGCGCTGGACGGGTCCTTGGTTCATCCGGCCGGGTACACCGGGGCGCCCCTGTGGCCGGACGATGCCGCCGTTCGGGCCGCCGTTCGGGCCGCGGCTCGGGCCGTTGGTGCGGCGCCGAGGAGGGGCCGGGGGCCGGTCGTTGTCATAACGTGCGGCGTTGTCGTCGCGGTTGGGGGACCACGCGTCGCGCGATTGGGCGTGCGCCGCCAACGGGCAATAGGCTACCGTTGCCGCGACAAGGAACGTGCCAACCAGCCGACCAAGAACGAACGGTGTGCGATTCATGTCTGCACCTTTGCGAGAACGCCGCTTGCCAGGGGCCGAGGTAACGGTCTCAATACTGCCTGGTCGATGCTTGGCGGGCGCCAACATCGACAACCGTTGCGCGACAGCGCAACCTCGGTCGGCCCAAGTATCGGAACCGGCAAGGTCGAAACTTCCGTTAAAATCTGCAGAATCGGCAAGGTTTGTGTAGATTCGCCAATCGCCTGTCTCGCCGGCTACCCAGACCTCCCATCGTCTGCAAATATGCGCCTACTGGCGTCGGACTCGACAACTTGGTGCGGCCTCGGGCGGGCCTACCGGCTAAACTGGCCAAGATCCAGAAACTGCCCAAGCCAGGCCCCCTACCCGCCATGATCGACGACTCGCTGGAACCAACCGTGGAATTGCGCTCGGACGGCGGTTCCACGCCTCGCCGACCCCCCCGACGGGTCGAACTGGTTTTGGGGGCCGGCCCGCGGATGTCGACCGAGACTCAGGTTCTGCTCCGCCAACGGCTGCGGAGCGTGTCGGCCGTGGTCACCATTGGGTTCACGCTGTTTCTCATCCGGCAGGTGCTTTCGGCCGACTTCGTGAACACCGGCCTGCGCGAGGTGCTGTACCTGCAAATCGGAGTGATGGGGGCGCTGCTCATCGTGACGCTGACGATGTACCGCCGCAAACGATACACGCTGGCCGGCCTGCGTTGGGCGGAACTGGCGATCTTCGGCCTGCCCGGTTTCTTCCTGGTGGTTTTGCAGTATCAGACGGTGCTGCTCAACGCCAACCGGGGAGAGCACCAATGGCTGATGTTCAACCT
>CAYWTU010000988.1:0-1622 GCA_964461275.1 uncultured Pirellulales bacterium
GCAGTTCGCGCTGGTCGCCGCCACCGACGCCCTGCGCGACGCCGGCATCGACACCGCCGCCGAAGACGGATATCGCTGCGGCGTGATCATGGGGAGCGGCGTGGGGGGACTGCACGAGATCGAAACGCAGCACACGCGGTTGGTGGAAAAGGGCCCTGACAAGGTCTCGGCCTTCACCATCCCCAAGCTCATGGTCAATGCCGCATGCGGTCAGGTTTCGATTCAGTTCGGCCTCCGCGGGCCCAACGCGGCCGTGGCCACCGCCTGCGCCAGTGCCACGCAGGCGATCGGCGAGGCCTTTCGGGCCATCCAATACGACGACGCCGACGTGATGATTTCCGGCGGGGCCGAGGCGGCCGTAACGCCGATGGGCATCAGTGGATTCGCCAATATGCGGGCCCTGTCGCAGCGCAACGACGACCCGACCGCGGCCAGCCGGCCGTTCGACGCCGATCGCGACGGCTTCGTGCTTAGCGAAGGTGCGGGTCTGCTCGTTTTGGAGGAGCTGGAGCACGCCCGCCGACGCGGGGCGAACATCTACGCGGAATTGCTGGGGTACGGCGTCAGCGCCGACGGCGGACACATCACCCAACCCGACGAGAACGGCGGCGGGGCCGCCCGGGCCATGGCGAGCGCCCTGCGCGACGCACGGCTCGACCCGGCCGATGTGCAGTACATCAATGCCCACGGCACGAGCACGCCTTTGGGAGACGCGGCGGAAACGCGGGCCATCAAGGCGGTGTTCAACGGACACGCGGAAGAGGTCAGCATCTCCAGCACCAAGAGCCAACTGGGACACTTGCTGGGCGCCAGCGGGGGCGTCGAGCTGTTGCTCACCGTGCTGGCGCTGCGCGACGGCGTGGCGCCGCCGACCATCAACTACCAAACGCCCGATCCCGAGTGCGATTTGGACTACACGCCCAATACGGCCCGGCAACGCGTGCTGACCAGCGCCATGTCCAACAGTTTTGGATTCGGCGGACACAACGCCTGTCTCGTGGTGGGCAAGCTTCGCAACGGCCAAGGTTAGACGCGATGGGTGTCCCGTGAGTGCGACGCGACGGCGATGGACCGCCGGCGCCGTGATCTTTTCCAGTTCAGGGATCGAACGATGCTGGCTGCGATGGAGCGGATCCTGGCTTCGTCGCCAAATCCAACGGGCGCTGACAATCGGCGCCGCACTTGGGCCATCGCCGTTGGCCTGCTGGTGCTGGCGCTCGTGCCCCGCGCGATCGTCGCGTTCAAGTCGCCGTACCTGTGTCCCGATGGCACGTACTACGTGCAATTGTCTCGACAACTGGACGAGGGGCGGCCGACGCCGCCGCTCATTCCCGATCTATTCAACTTGTTCCCGCAGATTCTCCGCGGGCTGCACAAGTTGGGGCTGTCCTGGGAAGCTGGGGCCAAGTCGTGGAACGTCCTCTGCGGGACGCTGGTGGCGCTGCCGTTGTGGGGCTGGTTGCGACGACAATTCGACGAGCGACTGGCGTTGGCTGCCGCGTTGTTATGCGCCTCCCATCCCAAGCTGATCGAATGGAGCGGCGAGGTCGTCCGCGAGCCGACTTTCTGGTTGTGCTTCGTGACTGCCTTGTACGCAGCCTGGCGCGCGGCAGCGGAAAACC
>CAYWTU010000989.1:0-1617 GCA_964461275.1 uncultured Pirellulales bacterium
CGCGCCGCCTGCATCCTGGGCCCTATCGCACCTACAACATCGACCGCAACATCAACTACACCAACGTCTGCACCGCCGTCTGCGATTTCTGCGCGTTCTACCGTCCGCCCAAACATGCCGAAGGCTACGTTCTCTCGCGCGAGGCGCTGCTGCAGAAGGTGCAGGAAACGGTCGAACTGGGGGGCGACCAGATTCTCATGCAAGGCGGTCTGCACCCCGAGTTCAAACTCGAGTGGTACGAAGAGCTGTTGCGCGACATTAAGGCCCGCTTTCCCAACGTCAATATCCACGGCTTCAGCCCGCCCGAAATCCATCACTTCACCAAGGTCAGCAAGCTCCCCCTGAAGACCGTCCTAGCGCGACTTCAGGCGGCCGGTCTGGGGAGTCTGCCGGGCGGGGGTGGCGAAATTCTCGTTGACCGCGTTCGCAAGGAAATCACCCGCGGCAAGGTCCTCACCGACGATTGGCTCAACGTCTGCCGAGTGTGGCACGAACTGGGCGGCCGTGGCTCCGCCACCATGATGTTCGGGCACATCGAAACGTATGCCGAACGCATCGGACACCTTGAACGTCTGCGGCAACTGCAAGACGAGACCGGCGGCTACACCGCCTTCATCTGCTGGACCATGCAGCCCGAACACACCGAGATGGCCCAAGTGCCGCCCGCCGGCGCCTTCGACTACTTAAAGACTCAGGCGGTCAGCCGGTTGTACTTGGACAATTTTCAGAACGTGCAATCGAGCTGGGTCACGCAGGGGCTCAAGGTCGGTCAGGTGGCGCTGGAGTACGGCGCCAACGACATGGGCAGTCTGATGATCGAGGAGAACGTGGTCGCCAGCGCCGGCACGGTCCACTGCCTGACGCTCGAGCAAATCCAGGGCGCGATTCGCGAGTTGGGGTATATTCCGCGACAGCGGAACGTCTTCTACCAATTGATCGACGAGCCCCCCGGACCGCGGGACGTTGCTCAAGGCCCCGTGGTCGCCTCGGTCGGCGCATAAGGTATCTTCTGGTATCGGCTTGCCGCCCGGCGAGCCGCTGGCGACCGCCTCATTCACCGCCCCAGTATTGATCCGCTGCCGCCAATCGGCCGTTCGCAACGGTTGTCCGCCCCCTCTGATCGCTATCGTCGCGCCACCCGACATGATCCACGCGCACCAGCTCACCAAGACCTACGCCGACCTGCGCCGCGGCAAGTTCGTGGCCCTCGACGGGCTCTCGTTCCAAGCGGCCGCCGGCCAAATCTACGGACTGCTGGGCCCCAACGGCGCCGGAAAAACCACTGCTTTACGCATTCTCGGCACCGTCCTGCGTCCCACCCGCGGCACGGCCACCGTCAACGGCTACGATGTGGTCACGCAGCCCGCCGAAGTCCGCCGCCAGATCGGTTTCGTCTCGGCCAACACCGGCACCTACGACCGTATGACGGCCTGGGAAACCGTGGAATACTTTGGCCGGCTGTACGGCATCGACGGCGAGCCGCTGCGCGCCCGCATGGAAGAACTCTTTGCCCGGCTGCAAATGAACGAAATCCGCGACCGGCTCGGCGCCAAGATGTCCACCGGCATGAGGCAGAAGACTTCGATCGCCCGGGCGCTCGTTCACGATCCGCCCGTG
>CAYWTU010000990.1:0-1616 GCA_964461275.1 uncultured Pirellulales bacterium
TCCGACTCGGTAACGAAGGCGACGTACCGGCGGTTGAACCTGGCGCGGGCGCTGGGAAGTGTCTTGCCCGACGACGACGCGGGACGGGTGAGCGAGTTGGGAACGTTGCAGCGCAGCGCGACGGCCAATGGCATTCTGGTGACGACGGCCGACCACGATCAGTTCCGCTTCACGGCCGGGGCAACGGGGCGGGTGACCCTGAATTACAGTTCGAGCCAAGCGGGGTTCGCGGGGCAATGGTCGCTGGTGGGAGGCGGTGCCGGGGCGCGAGGCTCGAGTTTCCAGTTCGACGTGGTGGCGGGGCAGACGTATACGGTGGACCTGGCGACGGCCGGCAGCATTGGGCGGTATTCGCTGAGCGCGCAGCTTGAGGCGCGGGAAGTGGATTGGGGCGCGATTGGCTACTTGCAATTGACGAACCAGCAGTTCAGTGGGACGCAGTGGCGCACGTTATCTGCATCGCAGACGGGCATCTTGAGCGTGCAGACGGCGGCGGCGGGATTCCAATTCGAGTTGTACGACGCGGCGGGGAATCTGCTGGGCAGCAGCCGATCGGTTGTGGGCGGTTCGCGGCTGGACGCCGATGTGACCGCGGGGCAGCAACTGCGGCTGAAGATCGTGGGGACGGGAACGGGGGTCGAGCTGCGGCTGGCGAACCTAGTGTCGCGGAGTGGCGAGCGGGTGTCGGTGGCGGGGAGCGCGGGAGACGACCGCTTCGAGTTCCAGGCGGGCAGCACGCTGCGGGTGACGATCAACGGGTTGGACTATCAGTTCGCGGCAGGGGCGGTGAACCGTGTGCAGTTGGACGGGCGGGGTGGGAATGACCAGGCGATTCTGATTGGATCGGGGGGCAACGAGTCGGCGCGGCTGGATCCGCGGACGGCGCAGTTGGTGGGAAGCAATTTCACGGTGGTGGCAAGCGGCGTGTCGCGGAGCACGCTGATTGGCGGCGGCGGCAATGACCAGGTGGAGATGTTCGGCAGCGCGAGCAACGACACGCTGAGCGGCGACTTGAGCGGGCTGCGGTTGAGCGGCACCGGCTTCCAGCAGCAAGTGACCGGCTTCGGCCGTGTGCGAGTGTTTGGCCAAGGGGGCGCGGATCAGGCAACGCTGACCGGCTCGCGGGGGAACGATCAGTTGGTGGCCGATCCGCGGCAGGTGACGTTCTCTGGCGCCGGCTTTCAGTGGCAGCTCAACGATGTGTCGGGAGTGACGATCCACAGCGGCGGCGGAGTGGACCAGGCGCGGCTGCTGGACTCGACGGGCAAAGATCAATTCGTGTTCGGCGGGAAGTCGTCATCGCTTTCTGGCAGCGGCTTCCTGCGGACGGTGCATGGGTTCAACTCGGTGGTGGCGGTATCGTCAAAAACGCCGGCCGGGCGTTTGATGAAGAAGGGATTCGGGAGGACGGCGATGCGGGCGCGTGGAGCGGTTTCGGCGATCATCGTAACGGCGCTTTGCGCGGCCGACGCCTGGGCCGAAAGCCGGGCGCTCGTCGGGCCGGAAATCGTGCAAGCGGCGCAGTGGAGCGGCTCGTTCACGCTGCAAGAGCCGGCCAAGAACATCCGCATTCGCTACGCGTCGACCCATTGCGCGCCGGCGCGCCAGTACGCGAG
>CAYWTU010000991.1:0-1612 GCA_964461275.1 uncultured Pirellulales bacterium
TCACCTAGAGGGCTTCAATCCGCCACAAGACATGGTCAACGCTCCGACGCCCCCGCGGCCGGGGGCCCAACCCGGCGCGCGCCCCTTGCCGCGGCCGCCAGGAACTCCGGGCTATATGACGCCGGGTTTTGTTCCGGGGCGCGATGAAGCTCCTCGGGGAAGCTATTCGCCGCTGTCAGGCAATCCCTTTGGCGGTCCGGCGGGCTCCATCCCGGTCGACCCCTTCACGCGGCGCGAGGCGCCGGCAGTGATTAACACCGCTCCCGCCGGAGCGGCGCCGCCGATCTTGCCGCCGGCGTTCACAACGCCCCCGCAGGGGACCGCCGTGCCGGTCTACGACCCACCCGGGGCTCGGTAGCGCACAGGGCTTCGGTAGCTGAACCCGCCCGAGGGTCTGCTACGCGAGCGCCACTTTTTCGGCGCGAGGCTGAATTGCCGGGGCGCCTCCCGCGGCCCGCTGGGCGCCTGCCTTGATTTCGCGGGACAAGCGTCGCATGAATGGCTCGAAGTCGACCTGCATGGTGTGCCGCTTCGACTTGACGTAACGGCGAAACATGGCTTGCCGCTCCTGCTCCATCTCGGCAAGCATGGTCGCCTCGTTGGGCAGACGATAGCGGCCGGCCAGATATTCGCCGCACAGCACGCCCTGCCGTTCGGTGACCGGAAAGATCGCCCCCAGCGGTTGAAATAGTCCGATGAACATCAAGTTGTCGATTCCCGGCTTGAACATCCGCAAGTACAACGGCAAATCGTTGTCCGGCGCCGAAATGAAGTCCGGATCGAAAAACGGGAACGACACCTTGTAGCCAGTGCAAAAGATCACGGCGTCGGCCTCGACGACACTGCCATCTACGAAGTGAACCTTGTGGCCCTCGAACCGGGCGATGTTGGGTTTGACGGTAATGTCGCCGTGGGCCAGACGGTCGTACATCGCGGTGGAGACACTGGGGTGGGCTTCGAGGAGCCGATGGTCGGGTGTCGGCAGGCCGTAGCTTTCATAGCGGCCCACCTGCATCCAAACCATGAACCGGGCGACCCGGCTGACCAACCACCACGGCATCCATGGGGCGGCCCAATGGTCCACCGGTCGTCCCCAAACGTACTTGGGCGAAATATGCGCGCCGCGCCGCGCGGCCAGGTATACCTTATCAGCGTAGTAGGTGCATTCCACCGAGATGTCCATGGCGCTGTTGCCGATGCCCAACACCACCACCCGCTTGCCGGCGAAATCGCGGGCGTCTTTGTATTCGTGCGAGTGCAACCGTCGCCCGGCAAACTCGCCGGGAAACGCCGGCTCGGGCCAGCGGGCGTCCCAGTGATGCCCGTTGCAAACCATGAGCGCGTCGTACGATCTCGTTTCGCCGTTGTCCAGTCTCACTTGCCACAGCCCCTGATCGTCGCGCAGGCAATGTTCCACTTTGGTGCGAAACGTGATGTGCTCGCGAATGTGAAAGTGGCTTCCGTCTCCGCATCCTTTGAAGCCGGCGCGGAGTTCGCACGCGGGGATGTCTTGCGGTAGCGCGATGCGCGCCGGCATTCCGGCCTGTCGTGAAGCGCGAGGTCGTCCTAGAGCCTGTTGAAAAACCGTTGGTGCTCCGTTCTTACCTCTTTG
>CAYWTU010000992.1:0-1611 GCA_964461275.1 uncultured Pirellulales bacterium
CTGGCTTCCCTTGGCCTGCGATCCCGACCTGCACCGCGCGCACGACGTACCGGTCAAACATGACGTGGCCTTCGTGGGCCATGTGTTTCCCGGGCCGCGCGAGGACCTGCTGCGGCTGCTACGACAGTATTTCCCAAACACCTATGTCGGAGAGCATTATTTCGACGACATGGCGCGCGTCTACTCGGCGGCCCGTCTCGTGTTCAATCGCAGCGTTCGCGACGACCTCAATATGCGTGTCTTTGAGGCCCTGGGTTGCCGTTCGCTCTTGCTAACGAACGGCTTGGCCGACAACGGACAGGCGGAACTCTTCAAGGACGGCCTGCATTTGGCCACCTACGAGTCGGCGGACGAGCTGCTGGACAAAGTGCGGTACTACCTGCGCAATGAGGCCGCGCGGAAGAGAATCGCCGCCGCCGGTCAAGCCGAGGTGCACCAGAAGCACACCTACCGCCATCGCATGACCCGGCTTCTGGAAATGGTCGCCGAGTCTCTCTCTGCGACTCACGTTTCCGTACCCGAGGTCGACCACAAGTCGTTGCCAAGCGGGCCGATCATCTCGACGCGACAGTCGGTAAGCTACTTTGAATTCGCCCGCCCAGAGCTTTTAGAACGCATACCGCTCACTGCCGGCCGTGTGCTCGAACTGGGATGCGGGGCTGGCAATTTGGGACGTGCGATCAAGGACCGACAGGCGTGCTGTGTGATGGGGGTCGAGTTCAACTCAGTGGCTGCGGAAAAAGCCCGCCAACACTTGGACCAGGTATTCATCGGCGACATCGAACAACTTGAGCTGCCAATCCAACCCGGATCGCTGGACAGCGTTGTTTGCGGCGACGTCCTTGAACACCTGGCTGATCCGCTGACCGTCTTGGCGCGTCTGAGAGGTCTATTGCGCCCCCAAGGCCAACTCTTGATCAGCATACCAAACGTCAGACACCACAGTGTTCTGGGCGGCCTCTTGGATGGAAACTGGACGTACGAGCCAGCCGGGCTGCTGGATGAGACGCACTTGCATTTCTTCACCCGCTTCGACATCGCGCAGCTCCTGGAACGGGCCGGCTTTGACCAACAAGCCATCGCCATCGTCCCGGGGCCCGGTCACGACCGTTGGCTTGAATCGGGCCGGCCCGCCGAGGTGAATCTGGGGGGCCTGACGATTCGAGCCGCCTCATCGGCCGACGCCGAGGAGTTTTACGTCTACCAGTATTTGGTCGAAGCTGTTCCCCGTCCTCGACGAGAGTATGGTTTGACTTCGATTGTGATATTGACGCACAACGAACTGGCCTTTACGCAGCGCTGTATCGACAGCCTCTTTCGGAATACCGACGTGCCGTACGAACTGGTATTGGTGGACAACGGTTCGACCGACGGCACGGTCGAGTATCTGCGCAACCTGGCGACCACGCATGAAAACGTCGTGGTCATCGAGAATCATGAGAATCTGGGTTTCCCCAAGGCGGCCAATCAAGGGCTGCGCACCGCCCGGGGAGACCAATTGCTCTTGCTCAACAACGATACGCTAGCGACGGTCGGCTGGCTCCGCCGACTCCTCGACGCCTTGCACTCCGAACCGGACATTGGACTGGTCGGCCCGCGCACGAGTTGGCC
>CAYWTU010000993.1:0-1607 GCA_964461275.1 uncultured Pirellulales bacterium
CGCGGCCCTGGCCGACGGCAAGAGCGGCAACGGCGCATCGGAGCGCCGCATCGCCGAGCTGGAACAGCAGATCGAGAAGCGAGACCAGGTGATCGGCGAGCTGACGATCGCCAACCGCATTTTTAAAAAACTTTCGGGCCAGTCCCTTTGACGGCGGAGAGTCGCGTGACCATCAACGACCAACTGACTGCCGACCCCACACAGTCGCCGCGGCTGGTGTCCGTGTTGCGACTGGTCGGCGTGCCGCCGAGCAGTTGGTATCGGCCGCTGCGCGAAGATGACCACCAGCGCAAACGCCCTGGTCCCGCGCCGCAGGCGATTCCCGACGACGTCGTGCAGGCCGTGGTCCAGATGGCGACCGACAATCCGTGGTACGGCTATAAGCGAATCGCGGTGATGTGTCGCCGCGCAGGGCAGAGCGTGAAAGATCGCCAGGCGTACCGCGTGATGCGCGAGCACAAGCTGCTTCAGCGGCCCGTGCCGCGCGAGGCGACGCTGCACCAAACGGCCAAGTTATTCGAGCTTTTGCCGCAGAAACCGAACGATTTGTGGCAGATGGACGTGACCTACATCCACATTCCAGGCTACGGCTGGTGGTACGCGGTGACGGTCATCGACTACTACTCGCGGTACTTGCTGGCCTGTCACCTGACGTACAGCTACAGCGCCGAACAGGTGGCGCATGGGCTGATGTTGGCCCGACAAGAAGCGGAGCGGATTCACGGTCCGCTCGCCAAGCCGCCGTTCTTGGTCACCGACAACTGCTCGTCGTTCTTGGCGCACAAGTTCACGGCCTTCGTGGCCGACCAATACAGTCACGTCCGAATCCAGTATCGCACGCCGCAGCAGTTGGGCTTGTTGGAGCGGTTTCACTCCACGCTGAAGGGCGAAGAGGTCTACTGGCGGCTGTACGATCATCCGCAGCATTGCCGGACGTGCCTGGCCGAGTTCCGCGATCGTTACAACATGCGGCGACCACACTGGGCGCTCGTGCCGGAAGCAGGCGGCGATCCCTGGGTTCCCTTCGAGGTGTACGCCGAGGGCAAGACGATTCAGATTCCGCGTTGGCAGACATGGGCCGTGGCGGCCAAGGCGAAGTTGGAGGAGCTGTTGGATAAGGCGGTCGCGTAGACAAAAGCCTGCCTCAACTCGGGCTCAGCAAAAGGGACCTAAACCACCACTTTTTCAGGACAAACTAGCCCCAACCCCGCCTCTCGCAAAACCGCCCCGAAAAATTCCACTTGAACTGCGAGCCAAGACAATAGTACCGAGTCTTTCGATGTGTTCTCGCAGTGCATCACACACATTAAGACGGTGTTGCGCTTTGCAGTGTACTTTGTTCAGTGTGTCTAGGTGGTCTATCGCAGAGTGATTGCGATGTGCAGAGGGTTCACTTCTGCCGTGAAGTGCTGAATAGCCGTCCCACGCACTTGATCATTGCCACGGCTTCTTCGACGGAGAGCGGCGTTTCGTAATACGGTTGCCAGACTTCGAGTGTCTGGGCCACCAGTTCCGGCGTAATCCACGCCGGCGTGCCGGGCGGCAAGCCCGAATCGTGAGGCTGCGAGCCAATCGGATTGTGCCGGCGCGATTCCTTCATCGGATTT
>CAYWTU010000994.1:0-1600 GCA_964461275.1 uncultured Pirellulales bacterium
CGCAATTTGCACGACGTCGCCGTCGCGAAGCTTGCCGATCGGTCCGCCAGCCAGCGCCTCGGGCGAGATGTGCCCGATGCAAGCGCCCGTGCTCACGCCCGAGAAGCGGGCATCGGTCAGCACCGCCACCTCGCGCCCCCAAGACAGGTGCTTGAGCGCCGAGGTAACCTGATACGTCTCCTCCATGCCGGCGCCCAGCGGACCGCGGCAACACAGGACCACAACGTCCCCAGGCCGCACCGGCCGCTCCGCTTGCCCCTTGATGGCCGCTACTGCGTCGTGCTCTCGAAAGAAGACCCGCACCGGACCGGTCTTGCGGTACACGCCGTCGGCGTCGACCACGGCAGGGTCGATGGCGGTGCTTTTGATCACGCTCCCTTGCGGCGCCAGATTGCCGCGAGGGAAACAGACCGTGCTCGTCAGACCCCGCCGCTGAGCCTCGGCCGGCGACATGATGACGTCGCCCGCGTCGACGCCGTCGGTCGCTTGAAGCCGCTGTTGGAGCAGCCGCCGGCGAGGTGAGGTCTCCCACCACCCGAGCACGTCGCCCAAGCGGTGGCCCGTAACGGTCAGAACGTCGAGCTCCAGCAGCCCCAGCGATCGCAGATGGAGCATGACCTCGGGTACGCCGCCTGCCAGGAACACCCTAACCGTTGGGTGGCCGACCGGCCCGTTGGGCAGGGCGTCGACGAGGCGCGGGACGCGGTGATTCATGGCGGTCCAATCGTCCACCGTCGGCCGCGGCAAACCGGCCGCGTGCGCCACGGCTGGGAGGTGCAGCAACAGGTTGGTCGATCCGCCGAACGCCGCGTGAACGGCCATGGCGTTGCGCACCGCGGCGGTGGTGAGAATATCACGCAGCGCGATTCCTTGCCGGTCGAGCGTGGCGACGGCTTGGGCGCTGCGACGCGCGGCGTCGAGCCAAATCGGCTGACCAGACGGCGCCAGCGCGGTGTGAGGCAGCGCCATTCCCAGAGCCTCCGCCACAACCTGCGCCGTGGCCGCCGTGCCCAAAAATTGGCAACCGCCCCCCGGCGAAGCACAGGCCCGACAACCCAACTCGGCCGCCTCTTCCAGCGTGATCTCGCCTTGAGAAAAACGAGCGCCGATGGTTTGGATCTTGCCCGCATCTTCACCCACCGTGGGAGGCAAAGTCACGCCGCCGGGAACCAACACACAGGGCAGATGACCGCAGCCGGCCAAGGCCATCATCATGGCCGGCAATCCCTTGTCGCAGGTGGCCACCCCGATCACGCCACGCCGCGTGGGGAGCGAACGAATGAGCCGGCGGAGGACCGTGGCCGCGTCGTTGCGGTACGGCAGGCTGTCGAACATGCCGGCGGTGCCTTGCGTGCGGCCGTCGCACGGGTCGGAACAGTAGCCCGCAAACGGTACGCCCCCTTGCCGCCGCAACTCTTCGGCGGCGGTCTGCATCAGCAGCCCGACTTCCCAATGCCCGGTGTGATAACCCAACGCCACCGGCGAGCCGTCGGCGGCGCGAATGCCGCCTTGCGTGCTGAGGATCAGGTACTGTCGGCCGGTGAGCCGGTCGGGCGCCCAGCCCATGCCCACGTTCTGAGTCAAGCCGAACAGGTCGCCG
>CAYWTU010000995.1:0-1599 GCA_964461275.1 uncultured Pirellulales bacterium
CACCTCGATCACCGTCGTGCTGACGAGCACTTGAATGTCGCGGCGGCGAAATCGGTCCATGACTTCCTGCTTCTCCGCGGCGCTCATGCGACCGTGGAGCATCCCGAGCCGAAAAGCCGCCAGTTCCCCGTTGGTCAATGATTGGTAGAGCTGTTCCAGACTGGTCAATTCGACGTCGTCGGACTCCTCGACCAGCGGCGCCACGACGTAGCCCTGGCGGCCTTGCTTGAGCTTCTTGCAAAAGAATTCCCACCAACTGCTGCGGCGATCGTCGCCCGCCAGGTAGGTATGCACCGGCTGCCGGCCCGGCGGGCTGTCGCGCAAGGTCGAGATGTCCAAATCGCCAAACACGGTCATGGTCATCGTTCGCGGAATTGGCGTGGCGGTCATCACCAGGTAGTGCGGGTCCGGAGGCGGGCCGGCCGGCGCCGTTTGTTGTTCGGCGAACAAGCGTTTTTGCTCGCGACGTGCGCTGACAAACGGATCATCGTCTTCGGCGCTTGCCGCTTCATCCGCCGGTTTGGCCTCACGAGGTCCGGCTGTTCCGGGCGGATCGACGCTAAACCTCGATTTCAGAATCGCCCGCTGCCGGACGCCGAATTTGTGCTGCTCGTCGATCACCACCAGTCCCAGCCGGGAGAACTCGACGCCGTCCTGCACCACCGCCTGCGTGCCGACGACGATGTCGATTTCGCCGGCCGCCAAATCGGCGAGCAGTTTTTTTCGTTCGCGCTCGGTCAGCCCGCCGGTGAGCAGCGCTCGCCGCACTTGGCTGTCGCGAAGCATTTTCTCGAGTGTGCCGAAATGCTGCCGCGCCAGGACTTCCGTGGGGGCCATCATCACCGCTTGATGGCCGTGGGCAACCGCCGCCAGCAGGGCGTATACGGCGACCACGGTCTTGCCGCTGCCCACGTCCCCTTGCAACAGCCGGTTCATCGGAAACGGTTGGGCCAAGTCGGCCGATATTTCCCCAATCGCCTGCCGCTGACCGGCGGTGAGCTCGAACGGCAACAGCCGCTGGATGCGGGCGTCGATTTTCACGCTGATGGGCATGGCCGGCGCGCGGCCGCTGTCCTGCAACTGCCGCCGGCGGACGGCCATCGCCAACTGCAAGATCAGCAGCTCTTGATAAACAAACCGGCGCCGGGCCAGCTCCAAGGTTTCCCGGCTGGCCGGCAGGTGAATCTCGCGGAGCGCCTGCTGCATCGGCCAAAGGGCGTGGTCCTGCAGATACTCGGCCGGGAACACCTCGTCGACCAGATGGGCGTAGCGCTCCAGCATCGCCTTCATCAGCCACCGTACGTGCCGCTGCTTGAGTCCTTCGGTCAGCGGATACAAGGGCAACAGCCGACCTTCATATTCATCCTCGGCGTCGGTCAACCATTGCACGCGAGGATGCGTCAGCTCCCAACGGCCGTTGTGCCACTTGGGCTTGCCGGAGAACACCACCCGCTGGCCGAAAGTGAACTTCTCGCGCATGAACGCCTGATTGAACCAGATGCCGCGAAGGAAGTCGTTTTCCTGCCGCAACAGGACGCCGATCAGCGTGCCGCGCCTGCGCAGTTGCCGAGCTTCGACGTCGACCACATCGCCGATCAG
>CAYWTU010000996.1:0-1593 GCA_964461275.1 uncultured Pirellulales bacterium
CCATGGCGCTGGTCTTTGCCCAGCGTGGTGAACTTGGACAACTTGGCGTCCCACCACTCATCTTCCTGTTGTAGCTCCTGCTTGGCGAACAGGTACAAACCGTCGGACTTCTTCTGATTCCCGGAATGATACTCAACCTTACGAGCCAGCTTGTGGCCGCCCTGGTAGGTATCTTTGGTCGTCACGGCTCCGTCGGGCGTCCATTCCATGACGGCGCCGTCGAGATCGCCATTGACGTAGTTGACTTCGCGCATCTTGCGTCCGTTGGCATACCACGAAGTCCACGCACCGTGTCGCCGTCCGGCCACATAATGCCACTCGCTGATCTTGCGCTGCTTGGCATCGTAGATCACCCAGCGGCCGTTGAGCTTGCCGGCGTCGAACTCGGCTTGCGAAATGAACGGACCCTGGTATTGCCGATAAGGCACTTCGCTCAAAAGAGCGACTTCGGCCGGCATGAACCAGCCGGTCCACACGCCTTGTCGCTGTCCGTTGATGTAGCGTCCTTCTCCGACGACATTGCCCGTCTTGTCCCACATCTTCCACAGGCCATGGTTGACGTAGTTTTCTTCGGCGTCGCGAATGACTTCCCGCTCGACCTTGATTTTGCCGTCGGGATAGCGCTCGCGGACCACTTCGACGTCAGACTTGTCCGCAACCACCGCCGGTTTGGCCGCGGTCACGACCGACGGCTCTTTGCTGGCAGGAGTTTCACCCGGCACAGCGGCGTCGATCGGAGTGGGTTCGGCGGGCGCACTGCTGGCTGCGGCGGCTGCCGGCGCCAGCACGGGCTCGTCGGCTCCCCTTGCAGCCGGCGCCAGCACGGCTGATGTCAACAACGCACCCGCGCAGAGATACCAACGACGGACCATGATGAGACTCCTTGCCTACAAGGCGCCGAATGGCGCCAGTCCCTCGAATTTCGCCTATGTTGCCCAAGTGAATTGGCCGGCGGCGAAATGTCCCGCCCGGCGCGTCCCTGCGCCATCGGGGTACATAGTTCCTTATCGTTGCCTCAGCGCACGACCTTTAACGGTCGTATGGAAGTTGCGCAAGATTCCAATAATCAGGGAGGAGTGCAGGGTATGGCTGCTTGGCGGCAACTTTGAGGGTTGGGGCCGCTGGAGTGGGAATCCCGCGGGAGTTCACCCCTCCGAGTTGCGCTCGGCTCGTTTTTGATGCAAGATGCTCGCTCCTATGCCCACGCCCAGAATTGCCAAGATCAGCGCCAGCAAATAGAGATTGACATGCTCCCCGAGGATGCCTCGAAGCTGCTCGGCGATGAGCATCTTGATTCCCACCACCAGAAGAACCAGGGCCAGCGAAGGGGTCAGATAGCGGAACTTCACGATCATGCCGGAGAGGACGAAGTAGAGCGATCGCAGCCCCAGGATGGCGAACACGTTGCTGGTAAAGACCAGGAACGGGTCGGCCGTGATGGCAAAGATGGCGGGAATCGAATCGACGGCGAACACGACGTCGGTCACTTCGATCATCACTAGCGCCAATGCCAGGGGAGTGAGCATCAGCGTGCCGGCCGCCGCCTTCTCCAGAGCCTCATCGCGCACCTCCGGTTCGCCCGGTTCCCTGGCC
>CAYWTU010000997.1:0-1591 GCA_964461275.1 uncultured Pirellulales bacterium
CACTACAGTCTCTTGTACCAGAGCAACGAGCCTTCATCCCATCTATCCTATTCACATGATCCGGATGAAAAACGACAACTCCGAGGTATGCGACCTACCTGAACGCCCCACCCGCTTGGGGATCAAAGCGTCGGCCGCCATCACCCGTCGCCCGCACATTAGTAGCAAAGTAACGAAGGGGTGGGCGCAAGTCAACGATTTTTTCCAGAAAAACAGCCCTCGACCCCTTAATCGAAACCGGAGGGGGCGCGAACCGCGGCTTACTGCCGACCATTGCCGACCGGCCAGGCTCAGCGCTCAACCGGTCCTGGCAGGCGTATTGGAGGGATCCACCGATCGGCCGGGTACAGTTTGGGGGCCGGTACTTTGAGACCGAACAGTCCTCCGTGCCGCCGCACGAGCTCCCGGCAATCACCCTCCAGAAAGGCGTAGCATTCCCCTGGCGGGCCGGTAGCCAGCCAGCGGTCGACAAGCTCGCGCATCTGGGCGTCATACGCGGCCTTTGAATGGCTGTGGGCGAAGCACCGGCCGGGGTGTCGTCGTAAGTCGCCGTTGCAATCTGGGCTAATGTGCCACAGCTCGTGGACGACGGTGATCAGCTTTTCGGTAAACGTCTGGTCCAAGAACCGGGGCAGGTAAAACCGTAATAGATACAGCATCTCCTGCCCACACGCGTCGTAAACCTGCTGAATGCCCCAGCGGCGCCCGCGGCGTTCGGTGGTCTGGGCGCCCGCCGCAAAACGGAGCGGAGTTAGCGTAGCCTGCACCCCGTGCAACGCTCGGGTGCGCGTCTGAGCGTAACAGATCGCCACGCGATCCAGCCGAACGTGTTCCAATTCCGGCAGGCCGGAGACAAGATGTTGGCACAACCGGCGCATTTGCCGGCCGCCGTCAAACCCTGTGCGATGGCGCGTCGAACTGGCCACGGCGGCGCCAGCGCAGGGCTGGCCCTAGTGAACTTCCTTGTTGCACGCGGCCGACTTGTTGCACGCGGCCGGCGGCCGATGAGCGCCAGGGCGAGGCTAGGCGTCGAGCGTCGGGGCCGGGCCCTTTTGCACCTTGCGGTCGCGCACGCCGACAAATTCCAAAATCGCCCGCGTGCCGGCGTCGCCCAGGCGGGGCTTGGCCAGCCGCATGATCCGCGTGTAACCGCCGTTGCGGTCGGCGAATCGCGGGGCCACAACGTCGAACAACACCCGCACCGCCTTCTTGTCGCCCAGCAGCCGCAGGCAGCGACGCTTGGCGTTGACGACGGGGGCTCGAGCCGCAGCCCACTTTTTCCATTGTTCGCCTTTGCGCCAATCTTTCCAGGCTTGGGTGTGACGGTCGGCGTTGGTGGCGAAGCTCTCTGCCGCCCGCTCGGCCGGCAACGAACGGCGGGCGATGGTGATGCACCGCTCTACCAGCGGCCGTACCTCTTTGGCCTTCTGCAACGTGGTGATGATCCGGCCCGGCACGGCCGGCGCGTTGTCGTCGCCTTCAGCGTCGCGTTCGGTCAGAAAGAGGGCGCTGGCCAAGTTGCGCTTGAGCGCCCGCTGAGGGGCCGGGGCACGTCCCAACGTCGGGCCTTTACGTCGATGTCGCATGATCT
>CAYWTU010000998.1:0-1587 GCA_964461275.1 uncultured Pirellulales bacterium
GATCGATTCGCCGCGACGTGGGGCGTCGAACCGCTCCAAAGCCAGCCCCATGTGCGCCGCGCTGATCACGTGCATCCGATCGTTCATCCCCTTGACCAAGGGGCTGGCCGCCACGCGCTGCGGCGACACGAAATTGGTCAGCGGTTTGTCGTAGTAGGCGTGATGCTCGCCCCGCAACCGGCGGAACTGCGCCACGATTCGGTCCCGCGCGGCTGCGTCTGTCGGCGGAAACACCTGTCCCGCCGCCACAATCAGGTACGCCACCTGCGCGTTGAACGGCACACCGGCCGACCCGACCAGCGGCGTGATGTCGCCGTAGGGAGTGCGCTGGCCGGTGGCGTCGGTCAGATGGTAATCGTGGTCGACCACGTGCAAGACCAGTGCCGTTAGGTCTTCACGGGCTCGGGCTCGGGCGTTCTCGCTAAGATCGTCCTGTGCGAGCAATAAGGCCGCGGCATACCCGGCGACCAATTGGTTGTACGTCCCCTTGGCCGGGCCGCCCCAATAGCGCCAGGCGCGGCCGTCGGCGTCGGTGTAGGGCAGCATGTGGTCCAACACCCTGCCGTCGGCAGGGCAGACGCTGCGGGCGGCGAAGCCAAACTTGCCGGTCACCTCTTGAAAGAACCGCAGGCCCTCCAGGTGTTGCTCAATCCGCGCCAGCGTGCCGGCGTCGCGCGTGACGGCGAACTTGTAGCTCATGGCGGCCAACAACGCGCCGTTCCAGGTGGAAGTGTCGGCCCCCGGCGGCCACGTCGATTCTTTGCCCGCCTCGCGCGGCAGAAAAACGCGGTTGTGAACGTGGCGCCAAGGAGTGAAATGATAGCGCCAGAGCATCCAGTCGAACAGCGCCGCCTTGACCGCCAGCGGCACGCGGCGCGGGTCGCCGCCGTAGCTGGCCAGGAGTTCAGCCACGTATTGCCGCAGCGGACCGGGCGTGTTGTCGCCCTCGGGCGGCGGGGTTGCGCCTTGCTGCGGCAGTTGCACCGCCGCCGCCGTGTCGCCGGCGCACAGCCATGTCCCCACCCCGCCCAGCATGGCCAAGGCATCGCGGCGATTGAGGAGTGTCGCGTCCATGCGAGAGGGCCATCTTTGACCGTGAAAATAGATCGCTATCGGTCGTCCGCCGCTCCATCGCCAAAGATGCGCAGCGCCAACCAGTTGAGATTCCGGGCCAGCACGGCGTCCCTTGCAGCGGCGCGGCGCTGTCCTGCGGAGGTGGATGCGTGTGGCGAGTTCCCAGCGCCGCCCAGCGGCGCTGGGGTGGGTGGCGGGAGCGGAGCTGCGAAATATCCAACGGCCACGTCGAACGGCAACGAAACGCCCGCCACGCTGTCCGCAAACACAGTAACAACGCCGGCAATGGAGACGATCTTGTTCGATCCTAAGTACTCGGCCACGTACAAGCTGCCGGTGACCGGGTCGAAGTTCATCCCGGTGGGCGCCGACAGCGCTCCGGCCGGAACGAACGTCGAGTGGGTGTGGGGAGCTGTAAACTTGGTGATCGAGCCAAGCAGGAAGTCCGCCACGTAGACGTTGAAGCCGTCGTCGACCGCGCTGCCCAACGGCGACAGCAGGCCGTCGCTGGCG
>CAYWTU010000999.1:0-1581 GCA_964461275.1 uncultured Pirellulales bacterium
CTGGCCGAGCCGTTGTTTGCCAGCGCCAAGCAGCAGCCACAGCGCCCGGCGACCGACGACATTGCCGTGGTGGGCATGGCGTGCATGTTCCCTAAGGCCGACGACCTGCGGCAGTACTGGGTCAATATCGTGCAGGGAACGGACTGCATCGAAGAGGTGCCCGCCGACCGTTGGAATGTCGCCGATTATTTTTCGCCCGACCGGATGGCCCGCGACAAGGTCTATTCCAAGTGGGGCGGGTTCTTGGGCAAGATGAAGTTCGACCCGGTGAAGTGGCGGATACCGCCGGCGAGCCTGAAGAGCATCGAGCCGTTGCAGTTGCTTTCCTTGGAGATCGCCGCCCGCGCCATGGCGGACGCCGGGTACGACCGCCGCGAGTTTCCCAAGGAAAAGGCGGGCGTCATTTTCGCCTGCGCCGGCTCGCACGAGTTGGGCGCCGACTATTGTTTTCGCACGCTGATGCGCCGCTACCTGCCTCGCGTGGAGGAGGTTTCGGCCGAGACGCGTGAGCAAATTTACGGCAGCGTGGAAGACCAGTTGCCCGAGTGGACCGAAGACTCGTTCCCCGGCTTTTTGCTCAACGTGGTGGCCGGGCGCATCGCCCGCGAGTTCGATTTCAATGGCACGAATTTCGTCGTCGACGCGGCGTGCGCGGCCGCAATGGCCGCCGTGCAGACCGCCGTGGATCAACTCCGCACCGGCAACGCAGACATGATGCTGGTCGGCGGGGCCGACGCCACGAACAATCCGTTCTGCTTTATGAGCTTCGCCAAGACGCATGCCTTGTCGGCCCAGGGCCGGTCGCGGCCGTTTGACGAATCGGCCGACGGCATCGCGCTGGGCGAAGGAATTGGGGTGATGATTCTCAAGCGGCTGCAAGACGCCGAGCGCGACGGCGACAAGATTTACGCGGTGATCAAGGGGGTGGGAAGCAGCAGCGACGGCAAGAACCGCAGCTTGACCGCCCCGCATCCGCCTGGGCAGATTCGCGCGGTGCAGCGGGCCTATGCCGATGCGGGTGTGTCGCCGGCCAGTGTGGCCTTGTTCGAGGCGCACGGCACCGGCACGGTCGTGGGCGACGCGGCCGAGTTGACCACGCTGACGGAGGTCGTTCGCGGACAGACGGGCCAAACGCAGATCGCCGCGGTCGGCTCGGTCAAATCGCAGATCGGCCACACCAAGACGGTGGCCGGCCTGGCGAGCCTGATCAAGATCGTGTTGGCGCTCAAGCATCGAACTTTGCCGCCGACGATCGGCGTAGAAATACCGACCGACCGCGTTGATTTCAAGCACAGTCCGTTGTACGTCAATTCGCAGACGCGGCCTTGGCTGGAAGAGTTTGGCCAGAGCCCGCGGCGGGCCGGCGTGAGCTCGTTCGGCTTTGGCGGAACGAATTTCCACGTCGTTTTGGAAGAATATCTCGGCGATTATCAGGCCTGCGACGATGTCGACTTGCTGCCGCGCAGCGCGGAATTGTTCGTTTGGCGGCGCGACAGCCGCGAGGAAATCGTACGGCAACTAGGAGCCCTGGATCAAAAGTTGGCGGAACTGCCGAACTTGGAGTTGGCCCCGCTGGCGGCG
>CAYWTU010001000.1:0-1578 GCA_964461275.1 uncultured Pirellulales bacterium
GCGGCGCTCCACAAGTGCCGGCCCGAGCAGAAGACGAGCCTGGCGGAAATCCTCCCCCAAGTGGCCGAGGCCTATCCTGGCCGCGGCATGATGATCTTGATTTCCGATTTGCTGGTCGATCGCGCGGGTTTGTTCCGCGGCCTGAAACTGCTCCGTCAACGGGGCCACGACGTGCTCGTGTTGCACGTGATGGACGACGACGAGCTCGATTTTCCCTTCGACGGACCAACTCGGTTTCAAGGCTTGGAATCCGACGATCAACTCAACTGCAATCCACGCGCGCTGCGGCAAGGTTACTTGGAGGAGTTGGGGCGGTTCTTGGACGAGGTTCGTCGCGGCTGCGCCAAGGAAACCGTCGATTACGCGCTGCTGCGGACCCGGCAGCCGCTAGACGCCGCATTGGCGGCGTATTTGAACAATCGTTTGGGTATGCACCATCGCAATTAGGAATTCGCCCGGCCATGCCCAACTTCGTTCATCCGGCGCTGCTCTGGGGTTTGGCCCTGGCGGCCCTGCCCATCTTGATCCATTTGATCAACAGCCTGCGTCATCGCCCGGTCTCTTGGGCGGCAATGGAGTTTCTGCTGGCAAGCCAGAAGCGGTCTCGCAAATGGATCGTGCTCAAACAATGGCTGCTCTTGGCGGCCCGCGTGGCGGCGGTGGCCGGCGTGGTGCTGCTGGTGGCGCAACCGACGCTGGAAGGAGGCTGGCTGGGCGCGCTGGGAGCGGCGCGCGTGCATCACCTGGTGCTGCTGGACGACAGCTTTTCGATGACCGACCGAGTGGATGACGCCGGAACGTTTCCGTTGGCGGTCGACGCCGTGCGGCAAATCGCCGCGCGCTCCGCGGAGCCCGGCGCGTCGGGGCTGTTTTCGCTGGTGCGTTTTTCGCAGGCGGTGCGGCCGTCGCCCCGCCGCGAGTTGTGGAAAGAATCCGCCGGCGCCGATTTCGCCGCCAAGCTTGAGCAAACCGTCCGTGGGCTGACGGCGACCGCGCTAGACACCAAGCCGCAGGCGGCGCTGGCGAAAGCCGCGCAGTGGCTGGAAGACCCGCGCGGCGAGGCGACGGAAATCTATCTCGTCGGCGATTTTCGCGCCGCCGACTGGCAGGACGCCGCGGCCTATGAACCCATTCGACGACGGCTGCAAGAGCTCAAGGCCCGCGTGCACCTGGTGCGGTGCGTCGAGCGGCAGCATGAGAACCTAGCCGTCGCGGCGATCAAAACGTTGCCCGGCCCGTATGCGGCAGGGGTGCCGCTGGCGGTTGAAGTGACGGTGCACAACTTCGGTGCGCAGGCGGCGCAGAACGTTGCCATTCAGCTTGCCGAGGACGGGCAGGCTCGACCCGGCGTGCAGGTCGACCGTATTGCTCCAGGCAAGTCCGAAACGCGACGGTTCAGCGTGCAGTTTGCCGCAGCCGGCCAACACGAAGTCTCTGCGGCCGTTCAGGCCGACGCCATCGACGCCGATAACCGGCGCTGGGCCATGCTCGACTTGCCGCTGCAAGCGCCGGTGCTCTTGGTGGACGGCGGACCGGAAACAGTGGATGGCCGATTCGTCGCCCATACTCTTGCGCCGG
>CAYWTU010001001.1:0-1575 GCA_964461275.1 uncultured Pirellulales bacterium
GAATCGATCGTGGTCGAGGCTCACAATTTCGAAGAAGGCCAGCCCCCGCCGCGGTCGGCGTTTCTCATCGCCGACCGAGCACTGCCGGCCAGCGGATCGAATTTGGCCTTGGAAGACGCGTCGAAGGTGCTGGGCGTGGCCTATGTTTTTGGTCGGCAGACCGACCGCGAAGCGCGGCTGGAGCTGATCGCGCAGCAGCCGCGGCAGGCGGCCTGCAGCGAAGTGCTGGAGCAGATTGCCGGCGACTCGCTTGGGCCGCGGGGCGAAGCGGTCGTGCAGCGCAAATTGCCTGCGCTCGCGCGAGCGATGGAGTTCAACTATCGGCTGCCCCCCGATATTTCGGCCGCCGATTTTCGCCGCCTGCGGCGCGAGCACGAGCAGCGGGTGCTGACGGAGCAATGGCCCAACATGCCCAGCGCCCTGCTCGGCGGACAAACGCCCCGGGCCGCCGCCGCCGACCCCAAAAACCACATCAAGCTGCACGCGATGATCTTGGTTATCGAGACGGCCCTGGCGGCCGATCGCAACGATTTCGACTTCGATGCGCTGCGCCGCGACTTGGGCCTACCGGCGCTGAAATCGATCGATCCCTGGCAGTCCAAGCCGGCCGACATTCGCACCTGGCAGTTCCCGCGGGTCGATGTCTCCAAACTGACCGACGAGGATTTGGTCAACCTGTTTACGCGGGCGGTGAGGTATCGTGCCGCATTGTCGGTGCTCGCGTTTGGTCAAGAGTTGGTCGAGCGATCAAGCCTGGAAGAATCGGTCGACAAGTCAGCGGTCTATGGCGAGATGGCGCGGGTATCCCCCGACGCCGATGAGGCTCTGGGCTTGGTGACCAAGGCGCGAGAAGCGGCGCAGGCCAAGGGTCAGTCGCCGGCGCACTGGCTCATCGAGGAGCTGGCCATCCAGGTTGGTCGCGACAGCAGGGAGGCGGAACGGCTCTTGGACCTGCTGGTCAAGAATCACATCAATGAGCCTGGCGTGCGAGGTAGACTCACTCGGTTGCTGCAAGCGATTGGCGCCATCGACGCCAATGGGGTTCCAGCGACCCGTCACCAGGCGGAGGTTGCCCCCGCCGCGCCGGCAGGCGAACTCTGGACTCCCGAGTCGGCCGCGGCCCCCGCCGCCGCAGGTGGCTCGGGCGGTTCGAAACTTTGGCTGCCGGGCATGGAATAGGGGCCCATGCAACAGGCCGATCTCGATCGCTGGCACATGGCCCGGGCGATCACCCTGGCTGCACAAGGCAACGGGGCGGTGGAGCCGAACCCGCCGGTCGGCTGTCTGATCGTCCGCGGGGCGGAGACGATTGGCGAAGGGTGGCATCGCCGTTTCGGCGGGGCCCACGCGGAAATCGAAGCACTGCGCGTGGCGGGCTCGCGCGCCCGCGGCGGGACACTATATGTCACCTTGGAGCCGTGTTGCCATCACGGCAAGACGCCTCCCTGCACCGACGCCATCGTGGAGTCGGGCGTGGTCCGTGTGGTAGCGGCGATGCGCGACGTGTTTCCCGCCGTGCGCGGCCGTGGACTGGAAATTCTGCGCCAACTCCCCGACCGAGTTGGCGGTCCTCAT
>CAYWTU010001002.1:0-1573 GCA_964461275.1 uncultured Pirellulales bacterium
CGGCGGCGGGGCTGGCGGCGGCGGTGGTGGCGGCGGCGGCGGATTTGGCGGCGGCGGGCTCGGCGGCGGCGGTGGCTTCTTCTCCGTTCCTCCAGAAAAAGTCGTCCGGGTGCCCTACAATTCGGTCTGTCTGAATCATGGCAAGGCCGAGCCGCGTCCGAAGTCGCTCTACAAGCTGGTTCCCGTCGAAGAGTACACTGAGAACGAATCGCTTCGCGAACTGATCCGGCTGGTGGGCACCGGCCGCATCGACACGCAGTCGGCCCAGGCCGCCGCGTGGCACATGACCGACAACATGAGCTGGCAGGAACTCTCGAACAAGTCCATTCGTCACATCGGCCAGCAGTCCGAACCGTACTTCTCCCGAGCCCAGTTGGTTCAGGCCCAGGCGTTGATCGCCCAGGCGGGCGCCAACGCCAAAGAGCGGGCCTCCAAGCCGGCAGCGGAAGCGAAGCCGACGCCGGCCGTCAACGCGAACCCGCGGCTGCGCTGAGACACGACTCGACCGACTCCGACGAACATCTCCGAGGACGCGGCCCCGCCCGCGTCCTCTTTTTTTCGCGCTCGCCAAAGGCTACTGCACGAGTAACCGTTACAACCGGAAAATCCGTCAGACTCTTCCCTCCGCCGCTTCCCGACGTCAGCCCCGGTCTCCCCGCCCGCCCCAGATCGGACTACGCTTACTTCGACCGCACCCCCACCGGCCACGTGCCGGTGGTTCCGTGACTGGAAGCTGCCGGACGTTACCGAATCCGCCCGAGATTGGCGCGGTTCGCCACCTCGGTCGCCATCAGCCATAGAATCACCGGGAAAGCCCAGTGGGGGTAGAGCAATCGGATCTGCCGTTGTGAATCCGCAACGCCCCCTTCGTCCGGCGGACCTCCATGTCGACCACGCTCCCCGAACCGGCTGTCCGCGAATCGGCCGACGCCGCTCCGCTCGAAAGCGCTCACCCCGAAAGCGCGCACGACGCGGTGTTCGATTCGCTCCAGGACCGCATGCCCGAGTGGTTCCGCACCGAGCGTTCGTTCGCGCTGTTCGGACTTGTGCTGGGAGCGCTGTTCTTCCTGCTCAGCCTGCTCCACATCTTTCATACCGACGTCTGGGGCCATCTCGCCTACGGTCGCGTGATCTCCGAAACGGGTCGGCTGCCGACCGCCGAACCGCTCCTGCCGCTGCTGAACGGCGTGCCGTTCATCGATTCAGCCTGGCTCAGCCAGTGGGTGGGTTACAAGCTGGTGACGGCGTATGGTAACTCGGCCATCCGCTTCCTGTACGCCGCGAGCATCACGCTGTGCTGTGGCCTGCTGCTGGCCCGCATGCAGCGGCGCACGGGCAACGCGGTGATGTCGCTGGTCGGGCTGGCGACGTTCCTCTGGTTGTGTTGGATGCAACTGGCGATCGTTCGCCCGCAACTCGCGGGTATGGCCTGCTGTACCGCGCTGTTGTGCCTGATGACCGGCCGCCGGTTCCCGCGCTGGGGCTGGCTCGCCGTGCCGCTGCTGATGGCGCTGTGGGCCAACACGCATGGTTCGTTCCCCGTGGGCGTGGCGGCGCTGGGCGCGTGCTGCGC
>CAYWTU010001003.1:0-1571 GCA_964461275.1 uncultured Pirellulales bacterium
ATACTGCCCGCCCACCACACTGCTGCCTGCCACGACCAGTTTGCCGTCCGGCTGCACGACCAGGCTGCGGGCGCCGTCGCCATTGCCGGCTCCTGGAAATACGTCGGTCTTGACTCTGCCGTCGCCATCGAACGTGTTGTCAAGCGTGCCGTTGGTGTTAAAGCGGGCCAGTCCCACAGCCAGTCCGTCATCCGCCGTACCGGCGACCACAATCTTGCCATCGGCGGGCTGAATTGCGAGGGAATACGCCACACTGAACGACCCGCCAAACGAATCCGCCGTCCGCCCATCGTCGCTGAAGCTGTTGTCGGCGGCGCCGTTGGGAAGGAGCCTCACCACCGCCAGGTCGCTGTAAGACCCTGCGGCGCCGCTGAAACCTGCCAACACGATCTTGCCGTCTGGCTGGATCGCCACGCTATACGCGATGTCGTCCAACGATGGCCCGACCACTTGAACGATGGCTCGTCCGTCGGCATCGAATGTACCGTCCAGTGAACCGTCGGTGTTGTAGCGCGCCACCGCCATGTCGGTGAGGCCGCCCTGGATGGTAAATCCAGCCGCCACGATCTTTCCGTCGGGCTGAATCGCTAAGGATCGAGCGTAATCGGGGCTGCCGCCAGTGAAGTCGGTGGTCACCTTGCCGTTGACGCCAAACGTCGAGTCGGGCGAGCCATCCGCGTTGTACCGGGCTAACGCGAAGTCGTAGTTCCCGGAATTGTTGGCGTAGCCAGCCACCACAATCTTTCCATCTCCCTGCAGCGCCACGGCATAGGCGTAGTCATCGGCGCCGATGGCGGTCAAAACCTTGCCATCGCCGTCGAATGTGGCGTCCAGCGAGCCGTCTGCGTTGTAGCGGCTCAAGGCCACGTCGGTGCTGTTCGTGCCGTTGTAGCTGTAACCCGCGACGATCATCTTGCCGTCCGGCTGGACCGCCACAGCATTGGCGATTGCGTCACCGGTGTCGACGTTTGTAGTCTGCACCCCATCTCCGGCAAAGACAGTGTCCAACGAGCCGCTGACACTCAATTGCACGGCGCCGAAGTCCCGGTCCGTGACTTTCACGCTTTCTCCGCCGATCACAATCTTCCCGTCCGGCCGGACCGCCACGCCACGCCCTGCAAAGGGGCGCGATTCGACGGTCGGCAGCACCAACTTTCCGTCGCCGTCGAACGAGGTGTCGAGCAATCCGCCGCTGGTGAACCGGGCGACCGACAGCTTGGGGCTGCCGCCGATGCTGTCGGTGCTGTAACCCGCCAGGACGATGCTCTGATCGGTCGGCGAAATCGCCACGCCGCCCACGGAGTAGAAGCCGCTGAATCCTGCTTTCGCCCGGCCGCTTGTCCCGAAACCGCCGTCCAGCGATCCATTGGTGTTGTAGCGAAACACCTCAAAACCTGCATTGGGGTTGTCGCCATTGATGCCCGCCACGATGATCTTGCCGTCGGCCTGCAGCGCGAGGCCATACCCTCCAGATTGGAATAACGAGCTGCTGGGATAGTCCAGGCCATCGAAGCTAAAACTGTTGTCGCGACCGCCGTTCTCGGTGTATCGGATCACGAGCGTGAAAGTGG
>CAYWTU010001004.1:0-1571 GCA_964461275.1 uncultured Pirellulales bacterium
GTCCTGCATGCGTTTGGACGCTGAGACCACCGGTTCCGAGCCCGCAGCGGGCGCCCAAGGCTTAGCCGGCGATGGTACGGCCGACGAGTCGCTGGGCGACGTTTCGTCGGCCAACGTCAGTCGTTGGGGCGCCCGGACGATGGTGCTGGGGATTGCCGTGGCTTCGCTGGCGGGCGTGGGTCTAACGGTGCTGATGGCCTTCTTTTTCCTGCGCAACGACGTGCCTGAAGTTACGAACGAATTGCTGGACGAGGCCCAAGCGCGTTGGAACGAATCGGGGCCGGCTAGTTATTTGATGGAATTGGAAATTCGCGGACGCCAACCGGGCGTGGTGGTGATCGAGGTTGAGGGTGGACAGGTGCGGTCGATGACTCGCGACGGCCGGGCACCGGAGCAGCGCCGCACGTGGGAGTATTGGACCGTACCGCAGCAGCTCGACACGATTCGGCAGGACCTGGAATCGGCGCGGGAGCCGGAGAAGGGATTTGGCGCGCCTCCCGGCACGAAGGCCTACATCTATGCCGAGTTCGATCGGCGGTATGGCTATCCGCGGCGGTATCGGCGACTGGTGGTGGGGACCGATTTCGACGTGGCTTGGGATGTGCGAAAATTTGAAGTTCGCTCGCCCTGACCGGCGTTGCTCTGCCGTCCACTGGGGCGCGGGGCACGCGGGACGGGCCAGCACGAGTGATCGGGCGGCGGCGATTGTCTTGCCAGGGAGCGCGGCATGGGCGAGCGTTATTGGAATGGCAAGGTGGCGCTGGTTAGTGGCGCCTCGACCGGCTTGGGGCTGGCCTTGGCTGAGGAGTTGGCGTCGCGGGGCGCCGCCGTGGCGATGGGTGCGCGCGATGCTCAGCGGCTGGAAGCAGCTGCCCAGCAGGTGCGCCGCCACGGGCAGCGAGTGCTTGTGATCGCGGCCGACGTTACCCGCCCTGCCGAGGCCGCCCACTTGGTCGAGCGGACGCGGACGGAGTTGGGGCGGCTGGACGTGCTGGTGAATAACGTCGGTCGTTCGGCGCGCGGTCGGCTAGCCGAGACCAGCGATCAGCAGTTTCAAGAGCTGTTCGAGCTGAATCTGATGACGGCCGTCCGCATGACCCGCTGTGCGCTGCCTGAGTTGATTGCCCGACGCGGCCATGTCGTGAATATCGGTTCGCTGGCGGCGAAAGCGGCAGGCCGGTGGCTGGGCGCTTACTCAGCGACCAAGTTCGCCCTGGCGGGGTATACCCAGCAATTGCGTTTGGAGCTGGAGCCTGACGGGGTGCATGTGCTGTTGGTGTGCCCGGGCCCGATTGCGCGTGATGCTGCCGATGGCCGCTACGATCAGGCGCTGGAGGGCCTGCCAGAGAGCGCGCGGCGGCCCGGGGGTGGTGTGAAAACCCGGCAGCTAGCGCCGGCTGACTTGGCGCGGGACATAGTGCGGGCGTGCGAGCGACGCCAGCCGGAGCTGATCAAGCCGGCCAAGGCGCGGCTGCTGTTTGTGATCAATCAGTTGTCGCCGCGGTGGGGCGAATGGTTGATCCGCCGCAATACGTGAACGATGTACCTTAGATCATTGTTCCCGAGATGAG
>CAYWTU010001005.1:0-1553 GCA_964461275.1 uncultured Pirellulales bacterium
TGGTCAGGCTGACCAGGTCCTGCACGTAGGCGGCGGCGACCTTGAAGGTGCCGCGGTTGTCGCTGGCCGGTGCGCCGCCGGCGGTGAATGGCACCACCGGATTGACCGGGTCGAACAGCGACACCGTGGCGAACGGGCCGGCAAAGTAGCGAACCAAGCCGATCGCTTGCGCCTGAGCGTCCCCCTGCAAATGGAACAGTTGCCTCACCAGAAACGGCGCGGCGAAAAAGAACATCACCGTGATCGCGCTGGCCACCAGGGCGTACACCACCAGGGCGGTGCTAAACAGCACACTGGCTTCTTCCGGCTGCGCCCGGGCGAATCTCTCGGCCAGGTGCCTTCCCAGGGCGAACCGGAGCCCAAGCTGCGCCACCAACGAGAAGGCGACGACCCGTTCGGCCAACTTCGTGGCGGCAATGCTGTCGACATCCAGCGACTGCCACAGCACGCGGACAGCGTAGAACGCCAGCAGAGCCGCGATGAGCCCTTCGACCCATTTCATCACCGCGTTCCAAGCAATCCGGTCGGTGACGCGCATAGGGGTCGTGTTGTTTGGGGCCGGACGTCGCGAAGATTCGCGCCTAAGACTTGGCCAGGCCCAGCCGCTCGCGTTGGTATTTGCCGCTGGTCACCCGTTCCACCCACGCCGAGTTTTCCAAGTACCAACGCACCGTTTGCTCTAGGCCGGTTTCGAAGGTCTGCTGCGGTTGCCAATCCAGCTCGCGCCGAATCTTGCCGGCGTCAATAGCGTAGCGGCGATCGTGCCCGGGGCGGTCCTTGACGTAGGTGATGAGCGAACGGCAAGGAGCGTGCTTCAGCCCGGGACGACATTTGTCCACGGTGTCGCAGATGCGGTGCACCACTTCCAGATTCGTCCGCTCGGAGTTGCCGCCGATGTTGTACACCTCGCCGGGCCGCCCCGCCTCGAACGCCCGGCGAATGGCCAGGCAGTGATCTTCAACGTACAGCCAATCGCGAACATTCTGCCCATCGCCATACACGGGCAGCGGCTTGCCTTCCAAGGCATTCAGTATCATCAGCGGGATGAGCTTCTCGGGAAACTGACACGGACCGTAATTGTTCGAGCAATTGGTGATGATCGTCGGCAGGCCAAATGTGTGGTGATACGCCCGCACGAAATGGTCAGACGAGGCTTTCGAGGCAGAATAGGGCGAATTGGGTGCGTAAGGGGTCGTCTCTTGAAAAGCACCGGTTGCGCCCAACGAGCCGTACACCTCGTCGGTCGACACGTGCAAAAAGCGAAACTGCTCCTTGGCCGCCCCTTCCAGCTTGGTCCAATGCGCCCGGGCCGCCTCCAGCAGCGTAAATGTTCCCATCACGTTGGTGACGACGAAATCGGCCGGGCGATCGATCGAGCGGTCGACGTGCGACTCGGCCGCGAAGTTGATGATGCCCACTGGCCGATGTTCTTCGAGCAACTGCGCCGCCAATTTGCCGTCGCCGATGTCGCCCTGGACGAACACGAGGCGCGGATGATCGAGCGCGTCGGACAGCGAGTCGAGATTGCCCGCGTAGGTGAGCTTGTCGAGGTT
>CAYWTU010001006.1:0-1552 GCA_964461275.1 uncultured Pirellulales bacterium
GAAAGAATGGCGGCGACGGGGCCAAGTCCAGCCGCACGTCGCTAAAATCCTGCGGCTCTCCTCCCAAGTGCCGCCGCACCCGCTTGATGATCGCGGCCACCGGCGACGGCGGCGATGTCACCTCCAGGCCCTGCGATCGCTGGGCCAACCGCAGCGCCGTCTCAGCGGCTGTCGCCTCGGGCAGTTGGAAGTTGATGATCCGCGTGCCGACCCCAGCGTCGCGCCAGGCGATGCCGCACGGCCCCAACGGCGTTTCAAAGATGCAATAGGCGGCGGGCGGCATGATCGATCGTCCTCTGGCTCCGCTTTACCAAACGAGACCATGCTAGCAGCCGCAACGCGCGCGGCAAAATCACCGCGCCGTCCAGTGCCCGCGTCCCACGTCAACCCGAGGCGCCAGGGCTGACCTAACCAAACGGCCGGAACCACATCGGTTGCGGCATGCCGGTCGGACGCCGTAGACGGGCGGCGCGCCGCGGCTGCGCCAGCTCCCAGGCATAGCCGCCGCGGCAGCGTCGGCAACCAATGATCTCAACTGTCCCGGCCAACACTCCCCGGGGCAGACAATCGGCGTCCAACTCTGCCAACCCGTACCGCAGAAGCCATGTCCGTTCCTCGGCCGGTTCGTAGCGGGCCTTTGTGGCGTACAGATAGACCGGTCCGCGCACCGTCGTCGGCACGCTGCGATATTCCTCGCGCTTGACGCCGCGGAGGATGGCCTCCAGGTGCGGCTGGCGAACGCTGAGCGCGATGTTCGGGGCCGCATCGGCGCACGGCTCGAGAGTCGATATTTCGACGGCTTTCGCAGCGGTTGCGGCCACGTCGCGCAGGTGCCGTTGCCAGAGCCGCTCGACCTGTTCGGCCAACGGCGGCGGCACCCGATTGCCCGAGGCGTACTGCCGATTCCAGGCCACGCCGGCGATCTTCTGACGCAGCGTATCGACCGGCAACACGTTATCGGCGGGAAGCAGGGCGTCAAACTTCAGCGGCGCCAGCAGCGCGCCATTGGCGCGGTGCACGTCGCCAACGGCATGGCCGGCCCCAATCAAACCGCGCTGCCGATTGGTCCGCAGCAAATACAGACGGTCTCCGCCACGAATCTGACGGCTATGTCCGATCCGCCAGGCGAACTCGACGCCCTGCCCCAGCGCGGTCTGACGGACGCACCAGGCGTAGGACTTCTGCGGCAGATCGTCCCAGGCGAATTTGTCTGGATTCCAGAGCAGCAGAAACGCCGCGCTTCCATTTTCCGCCGCCGCTTTCATGCCCAATCTCGCGGGGGTGTTCCCTGTCCTGTGGCGTCAACCGTCACTCGTCCAGCGTCTCGAACAGCGCCACGCTGGCCGTGAAACCATGGACGAAGTTCTTGCCGCCCACCGGGCCGATCTCGCCTTGGGCAAAGAAACCGGCTAGCGGCAAACCTTGCCAGGCGCGGTCCAGCGCCTGGGCATCGTGGTCGGCAGCGTCGAACAATCGCGTGCCGCGGCCGTTGCAGGTAAACAGCAACCCGCCCAGCGGTCGCCGCGGGTTTTGGCCGGCGTGTGCCGCAACC
>CAYWTU010001007.1:0-1545 GCA_964461275.1 uncultured Pirellulales bacterium
CGCGGGCTGGCCGTGGGCGGCTGGATTTCCACCGCAGTGATGACCGGCGTGGCCTGCCGCAAGCTCGGCGGTCGGCTGCGGACATTCGGCGTGCACTGGTACCGACACGTGTTGCCGTTTTGGCACTGCGACATCGGCGAGTCGCTGGCGTGGATGCAAGAGCGCGGCCGCGGCGCCGCGGCGCAGCTTGCCGTTCCACTGTGGACGCGGCTGGCCATCGGCGGCGTGGCGGGAACGCTCTTGGGCATCGTACGTTCTGGCACGCCGCTCGAAACGTTCTTGCTCTTGTGCGTCGGGCCGTGCTTTATCGGCGCGCTCTTGCGGCTCAATGTGTTCGCTCAGTACGAGGCGTACGCGCTGGTGTCATACCTGGTGGGCGTACCGCAGCTCTACGAGCGGGCCGCGGCCGAGACACGCGCCTGGCTGGCGTTTCGCCGTTCGCCTGAGGCGCTGTCGCCGCGGCAACGGTTTTGGTTTCGTTACTACGGCCTGGGCGCTTTGTTGTGGCGGTGGACACTGCACGCCGCGGTGGCCGCGGGCTTGATCTGGTTTATGAAGACGCAGGCCAGCGGCGGAAGCGCCGCCATGGCGACGATGGTCGGCCTGCTCTGGTATCGCAAAGAAATCGGGAGAACGGCAATGAGTTTCAGCGTGGTCGATTGGCTCGTCCGGGGCGGCGGCAAGTGGTTCATTCGCTGGCCGATCCGCTTGTTGGCCTTGGCCGCCATCGTGGCCTGCGGCTTTATTCCCTACGACATCGAAGTCGGCGGCGAAGCCCGGTTGGCGCCGATTTCGGAGTACGGAATTCGCTCGCAGGTGGCCGGCCAAATCGCCAGCATCCAGATGTACGAGGGCATGTTGCTCCAGCCAGGCGCCGTGGTGGCCACGCTCGATTCGCGCGAGCAAGAGGCGGCCGTGGAAGCCTTACAAGCCGACTTGGATCAAGCCCACGCGCGGCTCGAGCTGCTCAAGGCCGGCGCCCGGCCCGAGGACGTCCAGGCGCTCACCGAAGCCCGCGACCTGGCCAAGGTGCGGTTGGAGTATTACGAGGGCGAACTCAAGCGCATGGCGGACCTGGCCAAGACGAAGACCATCAGCGAATCGACGCTGGACAACGCCCAGTTCAATCGCGATCAGGCCGACAAGCAGGTGGCTATCGCCGAAGATGAACTGGCCAAACTGTTGGCCGGCGTTCGCGAGGAAGAAATTCGCGTCGCCCAGTCCGAAGTCGAAAAATACGAAGTGCTCATCGGCCAGAAGAAGAAAGACTTGGAACTGACCAAAATACACGTGCCGGTCGGCGGACGCCTGGTGACGGCGTACGTCGATGCTCGGGTGGGGCAATATGTGCAGCCCGGCGAGTTAATCGCCGTGGTTAAGGACACCTCGAAACTACGGGCGGAAATTGCGGCCACGGAAGACGCGGCGCTGCGGATTCGCCCCGGACGTCGCGTCAAGATTCGCCTGTGGGGCAACGATGGCAGGACGATCAACGCCCACGTGGAAAGCGTGGCCCAGGAGGTGACCGACGAAAATCAATCGAGC
>CAYWTU010001008.1:0-1545 GCA_964461275.1 uncultured Pirellulales bacterium
CATCAGATTCAGGAATGAATTTACATAGGATTTCCACGATTCTCGCGATTTTCTGTTGCTCATGCCGGCTGCAGACGACGTAACGCCGGAGGCGATCACCGACTTCAAGCGGCTAATGGCGGTCAGCGCCAGTGTAATTCAGACAACGCACCCGGCGGTCATTCCGCTGGTCAAACCGATAGCGACCGACCGCAAGGAGCCGCTGCGCGTCGACGACAAAGACCCCGCGGGGCGGATCCTGCTGTTGCGCGGGCATGACGGCGCCGGGGAAACGATTCCGCTGGAATTGATCGTCGTTCGACGAAGCGCTGCCGCGCCGTGAGCAGCCGCGGCGATGGAGCGTTCGACGGCTTCGGCGTGGCTTATTCGGCGGGCAGCGCCAGCGCCACAAGCGTCCCCTTGCTGGTGGCCACGGCAATGTACTGCCGTCCGCCGGCCATATAGGTCATCGGCGTGCCGCTGGGGGCCTCAGGCAATGTCGCCTCGGCGATCACGTCGCCGGTCGATTTGCTGTAGGCCCGCAAGACGTGCCCGGTTCTTTCGGCCTTGCCGCCGCGATTTCCGGAACCTTGGCCGACGAACAGCAACGTCTTGGTCAACAAAGGTCCGCCGCCGCCATCGCCCAGTGGGCCGACGTCGCGGCCTACGAGCTTGCTGACCTTTTGCCGCGGGCCGTCGCCGATGGGAACCATCCAGGTGTGTTCGCCCGTGTGCAAGTTGATGGCGGTAATTCGCCCGTAGGGAGGCTTGAACAGCGGCAAGCCCCGAGGGCCTTCCAACCAACCGCCGAAAGAACCGCCGCCGCGGATGAAGCGGAAATTCGATCGGTCGGGCTTGGGCTCAACCAACTGCACAACGATCGGCGCGGTCATCGAGGGGACATAAAACTGGCCTGTCTCTGGGTCGAAGGCGGCGCCCCACCAATTTCCGCCGCCTCCCCAGCCCGGCAAATTCACCGTTCCCCGTTCGGTCGGCGGCGTGAACAGCGGACCATGGTCATAGGAATTGAGAATCTTGAGCGCCTCGGCCTTTAGCTCGGGAGTGAAGTCGATCAGATTGTCTTCGGTGGACCCCTGGGTTTCGTAGGGCGCCGGCTTGGTCGGAAATGGTTGCGTAGGCGACAGTTTTTCGCCCGGCACGGCGCTCGGCGGCACGGGCCGCTCTTCAATCGGCCAGACCGACTTGCCCGACACGCGATCGAACACAAACGTGAAGCCGGTTTTGGTGATTTGCGCCACGGCCTTGATCGGCTGGCCATCGACCTTGAGGTCGCACAGCACCGGCGCCCCAGGCAAGGCGTAGTCCCAAACGCCGTGGTGGACGGTTTGATAGTGCCAAACGCGCTTGACTGTGGTCACGTAGACGCAAACAAGCGAGTGGGCGAACAAGCCGTCTCCCAACCGATGTCCGCCGTACCAATCGTTGGTCGGCGTGCTCATCGGCAGATAAACGTAGCCCAGCTCTTCGTCGGCCGACATCAACGTCCAGACGTTGGCGTTGCCGGTGTACTGCCAACTGTCCCCTTCCCAAGTTTCGTAACCGAAT
>CAYWTU010001009.1:0-1537 GCA_964461275.1 uncultured Pirellulales bacterium
GCAGGCGCGGCGGCCGGGGCGCGTCTAATCGTTGCGCCGATCGCGGGTCTCGATCTGGCGGGGCGGACGCTGCTGTTGGAGGACCGACCCGGTGTGCCGTTCGACGTTCTGTCGCTGGGCATTGGCAGCCAACCGAAGCTGCCCGACGCGCTGGCCCGGTCGGACGGCGCAGTAACGCCCATCAAACCGATGCAAACGTTCCTGCTGCGACTTGACGCCCGCTTGAAGCTGGCTGCCGCGGCCCCGCCAAGCGAGCCACTGCGCGTGGCCGTGATTGGCGCCGGCGCCGGGGGCGTGGAAATCGCTCTCTGTTTGCCGCCGCGGGTGCGTCGCATCTGCGGCGAGCGGCCGCTGGAAATCACCGTCATCGACCGCAACGCCGCCATCCTGCCTGGGCTGCCGACGACCAGCGCCAACTATGTCCGGGCCGAGTTCGCCCGTCGCCGCGTGACGCTGATTCTCAAGGCCGAGGTGCAGCAATACCGGGGCGGCATGTTGGCCCTGTCCGACGGCCGCTGTCTGCCGGCCGACCTAGTGCTGTGCACCACCAGCGCCGCCGCGCCCCCTGTGCTGCAAGCGTGTGGCCTGAAGACCGACGAGGCGGGTTTCGTTCTGACGCGCCCCACGCTGGAGGCCGTGGACGCCGACGGCGTATTTGCCGTGGGCGATTGCGGCAGCATCGCCGATCACCCCGCGCCCAAGGCGGGCGTGTACGCCGTGCGCCAAGGCCCCATCCTATGGGAAAACGTCCGCCGCAAGCTGGCCAACGCTCCACTGGTGGCCTATCGGCCGCAGCGAGGATTCCTCTCGTTGTTGGCTTCGGGCGACGGCCGGGCGATCCTCAGCTACAAGGGGCGCAGTGCCCACTCGGCGTGGTGTTGGCGGCTCAAGGATTTCATCGACCGTAGATTCATGCGGATGTATCACGAACTCGCGACGTCGACCATGCCCAGCGCCGGTTCGGCGCCGGTCGACCCGTCTCCCGCCCAGATGCGTTGCACCGGCTGCGGCGGCAAAGTTGGCAGCGACGTTTTGACCCGGGCACTCCGGCGTTTGCCGCCGCAAACCCTGGCCGGCGGCGTCACGCTGGGGCTAACGGCGCCCGACGACGTGGCGGTCTTGCAACCCCAGGCGGGCAAGGGCTTGGCGGTCACCACCGATTTCTTCACCGCCTTTCTCGACGACCCCTACTTGGTCGGACGGGTAACGGCCATTCACGCCGCGGCCGACCTGGCGGCCAGTGGCGCTCGGCCGCAGGCGGCGCTGGCCCTGGCCACGATTCCCGAAGGTCCCGAGCGCCAGCAAGAGGAGTTGTTGTTTCAATTGCTGGCCGGCGCGGTGCGAGAATTCTCGGCGATGGGCTGTGCGCTGGTGGGCGGTCACACACTCGAGGCACCGCAAACCTCACTGGGGTTCACCGTCTTAGGCGCACTAACCAGTGATACGCCGCGGCTCAAGTCGGGGCTGCGGCCCGGCGACGCATTGGTGCTCACCAAGCCGCTCGGAGTCGGTACGTTGCTTGTCGCTCACAGTCAGG
>CAYWTU010001010.1:0-1535 GCA_964461275.1 uncultured Pirellulales bacterium
TCACAACCCCAGGCCTATCAGGCGCAGGTGGACGAGTGGACGCGCAAGTTGGTGCTGGAAAGCGACGGTCGGGCGTTCGTTTTGTTCACCAGCTACGGCATGCTGCGGCAGACTGCCGAAGCAATTGCGCCCGACGCAGCGGCGCACGGCCTCCAACTATTGGCCCAAGGCGAAGACCTGCCCCGAAGCCAAATGGTGGACCGTTTCAAGGCCAATCCACGCAGCGTGCTGTTGGGTACCGACAGCTTCTGGCAGGGAGTGGACGTGGCGGGAGACGCGCTGCAGTTGGTCATTATCACCAAGCTGCCTTTTTCCGTGCCCGATCGGCCCCTGTTGGAAGCCCGCATGGAGGCCATTCGCGCCCGCGGAGGTAGCCCCTTCAACGATTACCAGCTTCCCGAGGCAGTCATCAAGCTCAAGCAGGGTTTCGGCCGCCTGATCCGCAGCCAACGCGATAGCGGCCGCGTGGTGATTCTCGATCCCCGAGTGCTGACCAAGCCCTATGGCCGGACGTTTCTCGACTCGCTGCCCCCGTGCCGGCGAGTGGAATTGGATGCATAGCGAGCCGCGGCGAAGTTGATTCTCGCGGGGTCAGATACGGGGTGAGTGATGGCCGCTTGACCAGAAAACAGTGGGCTAACGCCCACCGCTCGCCAAGCCAGAAAAAAAGTTGACATCTCGGCGGCGGCGGATACGCTACAGCGCTAATGGCTTATCTAGCTAATTGCCTGAATCCTAACTTGGGAGATAGCTAATGTGCTGCCGACCGCGCCCGCCCGCCGTATTGGTCGCCATGTGCCTGTCCGTTGGCATTACTTCAGCACATGCGGGTTCGCTCTATATCGACCCGCTCTACGGCTACGCCAAGACCGCGGACATTCAATATGGAACCGGCGCCACGACCGGCGCGCCGTTTAATCTGCTGCTCGACGTGTATCAACCGGTCGACATTGGGCTGGGCCGCGTGCAGCCGAACCGACCCGCCGTTGTGATTCAAGACGGCGGAGCCTGGACCTCGGGCGAGAAGGACAACGGCCGCGTGGTGACGCCGGCCATCTATCTGGCGCAGCGCGGCTACACGGTGTTCATCGCCGACTATCGGCAAGTGGGCGACAGCGCCGTCTCGGGGCCCGGGCCGTGGCAGAATCTGGACATCTCGGGCAACGGCAGCACGATGGGCGGGATCGTGAGCATCTATCCCAGCAAGAACGTCATTCGGGCGGCCGTTGAAGACTTTGCCACCGCCATTTCCTACGTCCGCACCAATGCCACCACCTACGGCATCAACCCCAACCTGATCGCGGCGGCTGGCGGGTCGGCCGGGGCGGTGGACGTGTTGGACTTGCAGTACAACAACAACCCGGTCGACGCCTCGTATCGGGCGCAAGCCGTGTTGGCCTTGGTCGGCACGATGTACGGCGACTGGGACAAGGTGCAGGCGGGCGGCCCGCCGCTGTTCATGCTCAACAACGCCTTGGACCCGGTGATTTGGTACGGCCCAGATGTGTCGCCCAACCTGCACAATCGGTTGCTCT
>CAYWTU010001011.1:0-1533 GCA_964461275.1 uncultured Pirellulales bacterium
GGGGACTGCTCAAGGATCATGCCCGCAACGCGTTGGAGGTGGACCAGCCGATCGCGGGATTGTTGACCGACTTAAAGGCCCGCGGCCTGTTCGATGACACGCTGGTGTTGTGGGGGGGCGAATTCGGCCGCACGCCGACGGCGCAAGGCAACGACGGCCGCGACCACAACCCGCACGGGTACACCATGTGGCTGGCTGGCGGCGGCGCGAGGGCCGGGGCACAGGTGGGACAGACCGACGACTATGGCTACTACGCGGTGGAAAACAAGGTTCACGTCCACGATCTTCACGCCACGGTGTTGCACTTGTTGGGCCTGGATCACTTGCGCTTGACCTATCGCCACGCCGGCCGCGACTTTCGCTTGACCGACGTACACGGCCGCGTGGTCCCGGAGATCGTAGGCTGATGAACGCTTGTGGTCGGCCGATGAAACGATTTGGCGCCAACTGGTTGGGGGCGTGTGGGGTGGTCGTGGCGTGCATGGGCGGCGCACGAGCGGCCGACGGCGCCGCCAAGCCCGCGACGGGCCTCGGCGGCGAGTTGCGTTCCAACGACACGTTGCTTGCGAGCCGCGTGCGGTTGACCGACGCCGATCGGCAGGCGTTGCAGGCGGCGCTACAGGCCGCTCAACACGAGGCGGCTGCGATGCCTGACTCGGCGGCGGCTCGCCATCGATGGGCCTTGTTGGCGGCGCGACAGGCCCATTGGCTGGAGGCAATCGATCAGTTCCGGCATACCCTTCGGTTGCGCCCGGACGATCGGGCAGCGGCCAACCAGTTGGCTTGGATTCTGGCCGTCTGCCCGAGCGCCGATTTTCGCGACGGTGACGAGGCGTTGAAGTTGGCCCAGCGGCTGTGTGAGAAGTCGACGGAGCCCGAGCCAACGTTGCTGGACACTCTGGCGGCTGCATTGGCCGAGGGGGGAAGATTTGACGAGGCGGTTGTCGTCGCCACGCGGGCCATCGAGCACGCCAGGGCGATGCGGCGCGTAGTTGAAGCGGAGCAAATCGAAGCCCGCCGCGAGCTTTATCGGCGGGAACGGGCGTATCACCCGTAGGCGGTTCGAGCGGCGTATTCGGCCTGGCGTCTGAATACTGGCACCGCACTTACCCGCCACCTAGAATGAAGGCGTAAGCCCGGGCGACGAGTTTGGCGAGCACGTCTGCGCGCCGTCGGCTGGGGTTGGATCAGGCGCCGCAGCCTTGGCCACGCAACTTCCCGACACTCCAACGACGATCGCAACCTGGACCGATGGCCAAGGGGCGGAAGTTGCTGGGCCGACGGCCCGCCGCCCGAGCGTCTCGCTGTTTTTTCCGGTATACCGAGACGAAACCACGGTCGAGGCCGTGGCCCTCAAGGCGCTGGCCACGTTGCGAGAGCTGGCTTCTGAGTTTGAAATTGTGATCGTCGACGACGGCAGCCCCGACCGCAGCGGCGCGGTGGCCGATCGTCTGGCCGAGCGCCATCCGGAGATCACCGTCGTCCACCACCCGGGAAACCTTGGCTACGATCAGGCGCTAGAGACCGGCTTTC
>CAYWTU010001012.1:0-1530 GCA_964461275.1 uncultured Pirellulales bacterium
GCAAGTTGATCCTTAAAGGCAACTAGCACCCGGGAGGTCGCCACCCGGTAATCGCGATTCGACCGACGACGGCCGATTCGTCGCGGACGGCAGCTCGACAAATCTTCAAGGCGCGTTGCACGGTCATCGGGGCGATTTTCATTCCAAACGGGTCTGTTCAGTCCCTGCAACCCATGCCGGTTAGGATAGGACTCCCAGAGCGACACGTCAAACGGGCGAACGCTCTGTGGAATCAGACTTTTTCAGGCCGTAAATGGTTCGCAATGGCGACGGCTGCAGCCCTCGGCGGCCCCCGTCTGGGCCTTCGCCGCGAGGGATTGCGGCCCCGTCAACCGCAATCCCCCGCGGGCCGGTTGGAGCCCATTTCCGAGGTGTTCGCCATCTCCGTTGTCACAGCACCGTCAGCCTGCCGCGTGGGCTCGATGCGGACCACCTGATCGAGCTTGCGATTAGGCACGCCTCCGTCGCGGCCGCCGCCGCCGCAGGAGTGAACCGTCGCGGCCGTCTGCTTCCCAAGCTTCGGCGTCATCGTCCTCTGCTTCCAGTTCGGCTACCTCTTCCTGGGACTCGTCCTGATCGTCGTCTTCCTGTTGCTCGTCGAGGAGTTCCTCGTCAGCCAATTCGTCCTCGTCAGCGTCGATGAGTTCGTCGACTTCGTCGAGCTGTCCTGATATGTCGTCATCGGACTCGTACAAGTCGTCCACGTCGTCGGCCTGCGACTCTGCGTCCTCTTCGGATTCAAACTCCTCGTCGTCCTCACCGTCGTCGGAGGCTTCCCAAGGAGGCGTCTGCGTTGGTAGAGCGCGGGGGCTCGCGGTGGGCGATGCTAAGCCACCTCCCGAGTGACTGCCGTTGGGCGCGGGCCTTGCGGCAGAGGGCTTGGCGGTAGCTGGCGGTGGAATCATCGGGGCCGGGCGCGGCTGCACCTGCTTGGTGAGCCCTGCGCGGATTTCGGCCCACTGTTCGCCGGTGATTACAACATCACGCGCCTGCGAGCCCGCGTATTGCCCCACGATACCGTCCTCGGCCATATAGTCGATCAGCCGTGCCGCCCGCCCATAGCCAATGCCCAATGCCCGCTGCAACAGCGATACGCTGCCACGGCCTTCTTGCACGACCACGTCGACGGCCGCAGCGTACAACTCGTCCCGCTGGCCGGCACTTCCGCCGGGCGTGGCCGACTTGCCGTCGGTGGTCACCGGTAAGTGCACCAGCTCGTGCACGAACTGCGGCTCGGTGGTGCTGACGAACGACACCACCTGGTTAATCTCCTCATCGCTGACGTACGCCCCCTGCCCGCGCAGTAGTGTGCTGGTGCCCGGCCAAAGGAACAGCATGTCGCCGTTGCCCAACAGCTTGTCGGCCCCCATTTCGTCCAGCACTACGCGGCTGTCCGTGCGACTGGCCACCTGGAACGAGATGCGCGCGGGCAAGTTAGACTTGACCGGGCCGGCGAGAACGTCGACAGTCGGCCTTTGCGGGGCCAAGACGAGGCGAATGCCGGCCGCCCGGCGCTTTTGCGCCAGGCGA
>CAYWTU010001013.1:0-1525 GCA_964461275.1 uncultured Pirellulales bacterium
AGTGCCGCCAACCCGGCGCTGCTGGCCCAGGGCTTGCGCGGCATTGAACGCGAAGTGTTGCGGGAGCGTGCGGCTGTGCCGGCCAGCCGTCAAAATCGCGTCGGGATGCAGACGGTGACCGCGCCGCATGGACTGGATGTGGTACTCGATTATTGTGCGGCGGTTCGTGGGATCATCAACGATAGTCAAGGAGGCCCATTACGTCCGCCAGGTCTGCGGATGTCCGAGGCGCTCGGGGCTGTACGAAAGTCGTTGCAGCGTAACCTGCGACTGAAAAAAGGGGGTATGCGGAAGAGTTGCTGAAGCGATTGGCCGGCTGTATCGACAAGGGCAGAACCTTGGTCTTGGCGACGCAAACGCGCGTGGCGAACTATATGACAACGCTTCGCGAAGTAGATGCCACGTTAGATCCTACGACCGACCCATGTGCACAAGTAGACGTGAATTGTATAGAGAAGTCTTGAAAGCATTCTCCTGGACGGGTTGGTTGGAACTGAGACGAGTCGGAGATTCTCGCAACTGGTCGTTGCGGATGTATTGGCATGAGTGCGCGGGCGGACGCCCGCGCAACGAGGCACGGCCCGAGAGTTGGTCGGTTGGTGGTTACCGGCGTGGAGCTGGAAGAGTTGGGGATGGGCTGGTGGAGTCATGCCGTTGGTTCCGCAACGCTAAAGGCGTCCGTAGGCGTTCCGCACCGGCTGACTCTGACTCCACCGCTCCGTGCCTGTTAACCGGTGGGCAGCGGGCTCGGCTTCGGGAAGAGCCGATCCAGCACCGACGGGTCCGACGCGGGCCGTTGCACTTTCAGTTGGAGCTGTTCGAGCAGCTTTTCAAAGCAACTTTGGCCGGTCGTCGCCCAACGCTGCAACTCGTCGAGCACACGGGTGAGTGTGTAGACCGGCAGGTACACACGCAACGATTCCAGGACGCTGGTCAAGATCGTGCGCCGACGTGCCCCCTGGCTGGTCTTGTCGGTCCGCCCCGTGACGCGGGCCTGGGCCGCACCACGCAACGTGCGTTCCGCTTCGTTGTTGGTCCCGGCCACAGGCTTGGTCTCGCCGTTCGGCTGTGCGACCGGCGGGGCCGTCACAAAGACGAACAACTCCCGGTCGATCATCAACTGAAATACTTCGTTGACCAATAGGCGATAGTCATTGGCCAGCCCCTCCAGCGGCGGCAGGTCCGCGCACCAGATGGGGCTGCACAAGTCGAACAGCGCGTCGTCCAACTCGGCCACCTTCTGCTGGCGTCCGGCGTCGCCGAGGCGGCCGTCGCGCTGGACGCGGCAGGCTTCGCGGTAGATCGCCAACAGCCGGTCGAGAAAGTCGCGGTATTCCCCATTGTCCGGAGCTTGCAGGGTCAGCTTGATCGCCTTGCGCAACAGATGCGCCCAACACTTTTGGGTTTGGCTGAACGGCCCATACACCGCCGCGTGGTCGCTGATGACGATCCCTTCAAAGCTGATGGGGTCGAGGAGTTTCTCCAGGGTCTCGGCGTCTTTATGCACGCCGAACAGCATCACGCG
>CAYWTU010001014.1:0-1522 GCA_964461275.1 uncultured Pirellulales bacterium
CCCATTTCGCAGCGCGAGTATTACCAACTGTTCGCCATCTTCAACGGCGCCGACGAGCCCAGCTTGCAAGTTCCCACCGATCAACAGGCCCGCGAATTGCCTGGACTGTTGGCCGACATTGAGCAGATGGAAACGCGGCTGACCATGGTCGACGCCAACTTGGCAGGGCGGCAAACCGAGTGGGAGGCCAAAACGCTGGCCGCGGCCGAGGAGTTGGCCAAGCTGCCGGATGAGCTGCGACAAATATTGATGCTGCCTGCGGACGAGCGGTCGTCCGAACAGCAGCAAAAACTCTTGGCCGAATACAAAAAAGTGGACGCCGAGCGCGTGCCGCTGGCCAAGTCGCTCGATGAACTCAAGCAGCGGCATAAACAACTGGTCGGCGCCATCACCACCACGCTGGTCCTCCGCGAGCGCGATCAGCCCCGCGCGACGCACGTTCATCTTCGCGGCGACTTTTTGCGATTGGGCGCCGAAGTTCAGCCCGGCGCGCCGGCCGTGTTGCCCGCGCTCACCGCCGCCGGCGAGCGCGTCACGCGGCACGATTTTGCCCGCTGGCTCTTCGCACCCCAGCAGCCGCTTACGGCGCGCGTCACGGTCAACCGAGTGTGGCAGCAGTATTTTGGCCAGGGGCTGGCGGCCACGGAAAACGACTTCGGCACGCAAGGCGAACGCCCCACGCACCCCGAACTCTTGGACTGGCTGGCCGGGCAGTTTTCCGCCGCCGGTTGGAGCCTCAAGGCGCTGCACCGGTTGATCGTCAACTCGGCCACGTACCAACAGTCGTCCGACGCCCGGGCCGACCTGGCCGCGGCCGATCCGTACAACAAGCTGCTGGGCCGACAGGCCCGACTGCGGCTGGAGGCCGAGTCGGTGCGCGACGCGGCCTTGACGGCCAGCGGGCTGTTGTCGCGCGAGATCGGCGGGCCGAGCGTTTATCCTCCGCAGCCGCAGGGCATCTACCGCTTCACGCAGCAAGTCAAATACTGGAAGGAAAGCCGCGGAGGCGACCGGTTCCGGCGCGGACTGTACACCTACTTCTGGCGCTCGAGCCCGCATCCGTTTTTGGTCACGTTCGACGCCCCCGACGCCACCATCGCCTGCACCCGGCGCGTGCGTTCCAATTCGCCGCTGCAAGCGTTGACCTTGGCCAACGACCCGATGTTCTTGGAAATGGCTCAGGGGCTGGCCCGGCGCGTCGTGCAGGATGTTGCCGAGCGTGAAACGCCTTCCGCCACGGATGCGGCGCGGCTGGAACACGCCTGGCGACTATGTCTGACGCGACCGGCCAACGGTGGCGAGCGGCAGCGGCTGCGGGAGTTTTTCGACGCGCAGCGAGCCCATTTTGCCGCCCACCCCGACGCGGCCGCGGCCCTCGCCGGCGCCGATGTCCAGCCAGCCGCGCAGCAGGTCGAACTCGCCGCCTGGACCGTCGCCGCGCGCGTACTATTGAACCTCGACGAATTCATTGTCCGGCCATGACGCCCATGGAAAACCAGAACATCACCGCCGACGCAGCGCT
>CAYWTU010001015.1:0-1520 GCA_964461275.1 uncultured Pirellulales bacterium
GCCCGAACGGAGGCCGATCGAGTAGCCGCCAAACACCAGCGGCCGACGCCGAAAATTCTTGATGCTGTCGGCGTTCACGTCGAAGAATCGGTGACGGCCGGCCGTGGCCAGCATCACCCAAAAATCACCGTGCCGCAGATACGCCACCGCCGCGTCGCCGGCTCGCCGTCGCCGATGCCGGGCGTATTTGCTCATGGCCACGCCGTATTTTTCGACCATGGCCTGATCGACTTCCTCCGGTGCCGCACGCTTCCGCTCCGGCACATAGCCCGTCAAATAAAACTCGTATCCCCGACTCACGTGGTAGAGGGCCAGGTGTCGCACGAACCCAACGACGCTGGCCGCCACATACTGCTGTCTCATGCACCTCCCTGACGCACGTAAAACGGTCGGGTGTTTCATCCTGGCACACCCGACCCAAAGCCCTTGACGACCTTTCGGCCCGCACCCGTTCTGCTCCTTGCAGGAGCCGGCAACGCGCTTCGGAGAATCGCGTATGCTCTTGGAGAATCGTCGCACGCCATCCATACAAGATGGTTGCGTCCGCATCGTTCCAAAAGAGTTGCGGACCGAAAACCTGGACGCACCCCGAGGGTGCGTCGTCATTTCGACGCCAATGGAGAACTCCAGCCATGGAATTCTCCACTGGGCCGTTCTTGCTACCTGCCAAGGCTCCGCGTGGGCCCGCCCGTTGTGGTGTTGCCACCACTCACGGACGGCCACGTTGGACGCCTCGGGATGGAAACCAGTCCCGGCTTTCGTCGTCGGTATCCGGTGGGCACCACCCCACCGGCCGAACGTCTCCTGACTGCCTTGCCAGGCACGCCTCTTCCGAGCCGTGTCGGGGCCTTCGCCCCGAAGATCGCCTCGCTACCCTCCTGCTCCCGCAAGAGAGTTGCGAACTGCCTACTTGCCGGCCGCTCCCCCACTACGGCGTTGCAGCAGCACGCGCCAATTCTCGCGGTTCGTCCGACCAAGGTTGACCGTCTCGGCCTCCCGTTGGTCGGCCTGCCGCGTTTGGCGCGCATGCCTTTCTTTCACGCAGGTGACAAACCTGCGCACCGGATGCTCATTCCGGATGCCGCAGTGGCTCCCAGCTTCGTCATGTCCTTCGACTCATCGCTCACGTCGCTAGGGGCTGTTACGCCCCAGGCCACAATCCAACGCCTTCCTCTGCCAGAGGAAGAACTCTTTCCCCGCGCCGCAATGGCGCAGGATTTCGCCCTACGAGCATACAAGCTCGGGTTACCGTTTGGATTGAGCCGTTCGCAGTTCGGCTGCGTCTTCGATGAGTTTGACTTGGAAGGGCTTTCGCCCCTTTCGCGGTTGAGCTATTCACCGCCGGAGACTTACTCCGGACGCCGGGCCTGTCCGGCCCGGTTCGACGTGTTGCCACGCACGAAGCTCCCCGCCCAAGCTGCGTTGAACGCCCCTTATTGGCCCAAACAGTATGGACCTCCAGGAAGCGAACCCCACAGGCAGGCTTACGTCGAGAGACTCGACCTCACCTGCTTTGGAAC
>CAYWTU010001016.1:0-1518 GCA_964461275.1 uncultured Pirellulales bacterium
GTGAACTTCTCCAACAACCGCAGCACCTGAATGAAGGTTCGCGTACCGTGGCCGTGATCGTCGGCCGCTTCCAAGCGCCGGCGCAGGATGGCAAAGCCCTCGGGCAGTTGCCAGTTCTCCAGCGGCCGGGCATGGTCGAATCCACCGGGCTTGCGTTCCAGCAAGGCCAAATAATGCACTGGGTCAAAGCGAAACTGCTCGCGTTCCCAGCAGCGGACATGTCGCGCCACCAGTCGATCTTCGTAAACGATGCGGACTTCCTCGACCGTGGCGACCACGGTCAATTGGCGATGAGCATACTGCGTCGGCACGGAGTATGAATTGGTGTCAAACCGCACCAGGGACAACGAGTCGGCGGCCGCCTGCGTGATCCGCCGGGCTTCGAACGGCCGTTCCGGCAGTGGCAAAAATGCTTTTTGATCTTCCGGCAGCAATGTCGCCGCCGTGCCGGCCTTGCCCCGCACGGTGCGACTCAGGTTCTGTCGGCATTGTTCTTCGAGGCGCTGGTTCAAATCGGCCAACGAGTCCACGGCCGGCACCGGCACCAGGAAGTTCGAACGGGCATACTCGATCAACCGTTCGACATGGCCCTTTTCGTTCGGCCGCCGGACCAGGCAAAAATGCGGCGTGAACAAATAGTGACTCTGCAGCCGCTGAAACTCCCGCGTTACTTGCCGCGTGCGACTGCCGGTGATCGATGCGATCGTCGTCTTGGCGTTGTCGTAAGCGATCCGCGTCGGCACCCCGCCGAAAAAGGCGAACGCCCGCGCATGTCCTTCGAGAAACACTTCCGTGCATTCCCGCGGAAACACCTGGCAATACACCGCGTCCGAGTACGGCAGGCTCAACGTGAACACCGCCACTTGGGTCAACACGCCACGCAGCGTCACCTCGGCGAAGCCGAAATCAACTTGCCCTTCCCCCGGCGGATGCGCCAACGGCAGAAAGACCTCCTGCTGGCCCGCGTTCAACTCGCGGACGATGTTTTTGACTGATGTGTAACAACCCGCAAAGCCATGCTCGTCTCGCAGGCGCTGCCAGATCCGGTGAGCCGTGTGCCGCTGCTTCTTCGGCGCCGTCCGATCAGCCGCCAATATCTCCTCGATGATCGGCCGAAACGGACCGATCATCGGCCGCCGCGGCGGCCTCTGCCGACGATAACCCGGCGGCTCTTCGTGCTCCAAGATCTTCCGTAAGGTCTGCCAATGCAGCCCATAATGCTGACAGGCTTGTCGCCGACTCATCTCGTTGGTCAACACCCGTCGACGAATCTCGGTCCACAGTTCCATGTCCGCGTACACCTCTGTGCCTCCTGCAACCTCGGGCACGATAGGTTACCCCATCTTGCCCGGTCACAGGACTGCACGGTTGTGCGCTGCACTTTTATTCCGCCCATCCACCCCGCCCGCGCTGCACTTTTACTGTGCCGTTAACAACGCGCCTGCAGCCGCCGCGCCTTTGGGGAACGCGGTGTCCCTAAATAGCAAATACGTAGAACGTGCGAGAAATGACGGAAGA
>CAYWTU010001017.1:0-1516 GCA_964461275.1 uncultured Pirellulales bacterium
TGCGGCGTTGGCAGGCGATCGCGGACGACCCGCAATTGGGGCCGCTGCCTGTGGTTCACGATCCGTCGTGGTCCACACAGGCTCGGGTCTGGGCCCAAACGAAACTGGACCAGTTGCAAACTGACCAACTGCCGCCGCGCGAGGCGACGGAAAGCGCAAACGCGGTTGCCGGCCCGGAGGCGGCCGAAACGGAACGGTTAGACCTGCCCTTGATGCGCACCGCAGAGCAGACGTGGCCCGGGTGGTTGGAATGTGTCCTGAGGGGCGACGGCGTCCCGCGACTGGCATTGCTGCACGAGGCGAGCCAGGTTCACGCCATCTCTTTGGCCCAGGGCACGACGGTCTGGTCGACACACTGCCAACATCCGCCGCTATGGTCAACGGCCGTCGACGACAGCGTGATCTGGCTCACCGCGGCCGACGTCCAATGCGTCGCCGCGGCCGATGGCCAAAGCCGCTGGACGACGCCGCTGTTGATGGGGCCGCCGTTGATGGGGCCGCCCTGGCCGCAAAACTCCCGCGTTGACCGCAAAGAAGACAGCATCGACGCAACACGGTGGCGCCGTCCATCGGCCGTACACATCGCGGACCGAATTATCGTCTGTCGTCCGCAACAAGGTCTGACGGCAATGGACGTAAACACCGGCGCCATCACCTGGACCTTCACACCGCCCCAGGGGCGATTGGCGGCAGCGGTTGCGGTGGGAAATGACGAACTGTTGGCCACCACCGCTGATCCGGATGACATTTATCGGCTCAGCGCCCCGACAGGTAAGCTGCTCGCGAAGTGGCAGGGAGCTGGTCCGGTCGAGTGGTCGCCGCGAATGGCGGGCCAGCGCCTGGCCCTTACGATCGATTCGACCGGTCGATTGCAAATGTGGGATCGCGAGGCAGGGCAGGTGGCCTGGTCGCGCGAGGCGCCGGACGGAGGCGGCTACGCGAACCTCGACGTGTCGCTTTCGGCCCGTCATTTGTTGACGTTCGCGCCCGGCCAAGGGCTGCGCTGCCTGGACCCAGAAACTGGACGCGAGCGATGGCGAAACCCTTTGGCCGGTGATCCACGCGCATCGACACAGCCGCACGTTCTGGCCGGCGTCGAAGATGGGGTCGTCGACGGCCGCGAAGGCGGGCAGGCGTACGCCTTCTGGGATCAGCGACTGCGGGCATTTGACCTGCGGACCGGCCAGTCGCGCTGGGAGCGGCCGCTGGGCGACGCCGCCGTCGCCTGGCAGGTGAAGCGCAGCGGAAACACACTGATTTGTTGGTCGAAATGGGCGCCCGGGCAAGCCGCGTTTGACGTCTGGCTGCTCTACGCTGAGGATGGGCGACCGATGCAGCGGTTGTCGTTGGACGTTCCGGCCGGCGAAGCGCGGCTGACGTTGGCCGGCGATCGGCTGGTGGCGTCGTCGCCGCAGCGGAGTTGGGTGCTGACCGGAAGCGCCGCCGCGGGTTTGCCCGTTCCGTAGCCCACCGTCTTGGGCACTCACGTACGAATCACCCCCGACCGAACACCCTG
>CAYWTU010001018.1:0-1513 GCA_964461275.1 uncultured Pirellulales bacterium
CGAGGGGGTTCAGCAGGCGCTATTGAAAATGCTGGAAGGGACCGTGGCCAATGTGCCGCCGCAAGGGGGCCGCAAGCACCCCGAACAGCAGTACATTCAGATGGACACCTCAAACATCCTGTTCATCGTGGGCGGGACGTTCGTGGGGATCGACAAGATCATCTCTAAGCGGCTGGGCCGGCGGACGATTGGCTTTACGCAGGAGACGACCGGGGCCGCGGCCGACGCCGGCCTGGCGGAACTGTTGCCGCAGGTGTGCGTGGACGATGTGCTCGAGTTCGGGTTGATTCCAGAGTTGGTGGGCCGCTTGCCGGTCATCAGCGCCCTGACGCCGCTGACGCACGGCGACCTGGTGCGAGTGTTGACGGAACCCCGCAACGCGCTGGTCAAGCAGTATCAGAAGTTGTTCGAGATGGAAAACGCCGAATTGCACTTCACCGGCGGGGCTCTCGAGACAATCGCCAAGAAAGCGCTGGAAAAAGATACCGGCGCGCGTGGTTTACGGTCGATCATCGAGGAGGTGATGCTGGACATCATGTTCGACCTGCCGGAAAAAGGCGCCGGCGGCCGCTATGTTCTGACCGAGGAAGTGGTCAGCGGCCTGGAAAAACTCTTCCCAGCCTACGAAGCGAAACACAAAAGCGCGTAACGTTCAAGCCCGCTCACACGACGGCATGTCCGTCTGAGCGGGGGTCAAGTACGCGCTGCTCAACACGGCAGCCCAGGGTCGAGCCATGCTTGGCCCTGGGCTGCGTTGATTTTGGGGCGGCTTAGGCGTAATTACAGCCGATCGAGGCCGGCCAGCCATCGGCTCAGTTGCTCACGGACCGCATTTCCTTGGTCCGCGATTTCGGCCGGAAGTTGAGCGAAGGTGGCCCAATAGCCGCGGTCTTCCAATTGCTTCATGGCCGCGCGCAACTTTTCTCCATCCGGTTTTTCTCCATCCGGTTCCGGCGACTGCACCGAGTGCAGCCAAAGCCGACGCTCGGGGTTGATCTCGTGCCGCGGGACGAGAGGAGCTGCGCCATACGTCGCCAAGCCGCGGACGGCAACCGGTCGATCGCCGAATACGAGCGCCGCCGCCAGAGGCGCCGCTTGCGGTTCGGCACACACAGCCGAGCGGGACGCGAGCAGTCCGTATTGATGTTGCAAGGCGTCGATGGTTTCTTTGAGCAGCGGCAAATCGCTTGGGCTCCAGGCGCCATCGTCGCCGGCGGGTCCGGCTGTCAACAGCACCAAGCGCTGGGTCCGGCACAACTGCCGCCAGGCCGTTGACTCTTCCGAGTCGGTCATGACGGCGCCGGCACCCAACCATGCCACGATGCCGTAGCCTGCGCCGGGGGCGAACTCTTCGGGAACGTACAATTGGTAAATGTCCGGGTGCGATTTCGGCCCCGTCTTGCGCTCGCCGCTCGGCGCTTGTCGATCGGCGCTTGGGCGTGGCGCGAGTTCGCGGCGCGGTGCGGCTTCGAAGTCCAAATCGAGCTGCGGCGCACCCAGCGCTGCCGTCGCC
>CAYWTU010001019.1:0-1508 GCA_964461275.1 uncultured Pirellulales bacterium
CGAAAGCGCAGTGGAACTATCGCTGCCAACGACAATGTTTTGCGCATCGTTGAAACTGACTATGGTACCGACATAGGTTCCGCCGCCCGCACCCGCACCTGAAATCGATATCGCCTTTCCGACGTCTCCGCTGGCGAACGTACTGACCGTGACCGCGACGTTCCGGTTGCCGGTGCCGCTAGTAGTGACCACGCGGCTGACGCCGACAGCGTCGCACGTTGCACCGTAGTCGGTGACGAGGTTCTTTTGAATGCGCGACGTTGTTGCATCAGGGGCTCCACGAGGGAAGCGCGCTTCCGCCATAGAGCAAAAAGCGATTGCTAGGAGTGCGATCAGCCAACGCATCAGGCCATCGCCGCGTAAGAGAGGCCGTTGCCGCTATTGTAGAGGGCGGTGACGTCACTGGCCGACAGGATGCGATTGCGCCAAGTGCCGTACAAGCAAATGTTGCCGCCCCAATACGTGCCGGGCGAAGGATCGGCCCCAATGTGCAGCGTACTAGTGCCGGCTGGATTGTTTGCGAAGGTGTTCGTCGCCGCGGAAGACCCGTCTACGTAAAGAATACCCGCCTTCGTGGTCGCGTTGTAAGTGAAGACGAGATGGCGCCACGCATTGTTTCCGATGTTTCCAGTGGTGGCGTTTCCTCCGCTATTGCACTGGAACGCGAACGGGTTCGATGAGCCTGTTCCGAAATTGTACGCGAGACTATACTCACGCGATCCAAACGCGCCAGTGCTTTTGCTAGACACGAACATGGTGTTGCCGGTCGAATACGCCCAAGCCTGAATAGAGAAATCGATACCGGCCACGTTTATGCCAGTCGCGTCCGCATGGCTAAGATACTGCGATGAGGCAACGACGAACTTCGCTGAATTCGTCACTGCGCTCGGAGGCGTTGGCGTAGACGAAACAAACGTCACCGTGTTGTTGTTCGTCAGATCGCTAACGGCTCCCGTTGAATCCGACAGCGTATTGTCGAGACTGAAGAAGGAGCCAAGGTTCGTTTGGAGGCCAAGCGAACCACCGCCCGAGGCTGCGCGACCGGGGCCAGGGAACGGCCACATCTGCGCCGACGCAGGCCTGATGATTGCTGGCGCGGCTGGAACGAACAGGCCCGCCGCTGTTTTGAGAAAACGACGCCGGTCCATCACCGCGTCACCCGGAAATTGAGGGTGACCGCACCCGGAGTGATCGACGCAGACGTCGGGTTGCAGACCTTGAAGTTGACGTTGCCGGATGTCGGATACGGATAGATCGCGAGGCCGCCCGTGGTCACCGGAGCGTAGCCTGTCACGGCTGTGATGTCGGCGTTCGGGGTGAAGCTGATGACGTCGGTGGTGGCTACATTGGCGGTGGCAACAATGACCACCGTGGCGCAAGCGCCCGAGGTGATTGCGCTGGTGCCGAGCACCGCCGTGCCGCTGCCGATCGTGGTTGTGAGGCCGCCAGCCGCGGAAAGCGCGTTACCAGCCGCGGCTTCCACACCCGTTCCGGTGCGGAAGCAGTCA
>CAYWTU010001020.1:0-1504 GCA_964461275.1 uncultured Pirellulales bacterium
TGCCGGCCGAAGCGAAGACGGCCGGCACAGCCGGCCCTACAAGAAGACCGCCACTTCGCGTAGTGGCGGCTTGGCGGCCTTGGCGAGTCATCTGACCCCGGCGCAGGGCCGTTTAGTTCTCGGTTGGCTGTGTTCGTCTGTTGAGTAGTTGGAGTGCTTCGAGCGGATAGATCGCGAACCGTCTCAGCGCGGCGGCGAAGTTCGGAACCTTGGCCACGGTCAACAAGTGGTTCAGGGCGTTGCGGGTCGCCGCCAGTACCTGCGGACTGTTCCCACGGCGAATCCGACTGGCGTCCTCGCCAAAGGTGACGTCGCGAACTCGGTGCAGATTGTTTTCGATCGACCAGTGCGCTCGATTCAGTTGCAACAACCGAGCGGCGCCCGCATCACCCGGGCGCAAACTGGTGATCCCGTAGACCGTTTCTTGTTCGGTACGTCCGTCGGAGAACCGACGGACCCGGTGGAGTTGAAATACTTGGGCGAGGCCCGGCCAATCGGACAGGTACTTCACCAGCGCCGTTGTGGTCGTCAGGGTGCGCGTTTCGAGTCGGCCGTGGCCCTTGTTGGTAGTCGTGGCGGTATCCTGCTCGCACTCCCACCGCTTCTGTTGATGGGGGAAAAAGCGGTGCTCTCGGCGAACATGCAAGCGATGTCGTAGTGCAGTGTGGGTTGGTTGTCCTTGACCGTGAACAGGTACTCGCCTTCGCCCTTGACCACGGCGGCACAGACGTCGGTGTGGCAGAACATGGCATCGCCGGTGACGACGGTGCCCTTGATGGGCAGGACGCCGAGCAGTTCCAGGGCGGCCTTGTGTTCGTTGGTCTTGCGATCGACGCGGATCTGAGCGACCACGGCCGATACGTGTGGGGCGTAGGCGGCCAGGAGGTGAACAGCGGGAATGGAGCCATCGCGGCTTCCCCGCGCGGTCTTGCCGTCCAGGCAGATGTGCTCGCCCAAGTCGGGACAGCGGGCCACGATCCAGCGACTCAGGGCGGCTTCGACGGTATCGGGATCGAGCTGGCGCAGGAAGTTGGAGAGCGTGGCTTTGCAGGGCGTTCGGGCCGATCGGAAGCCCAGCGCGTGGGCCAGCGGGGCGCCGTGGTCGCGTGCGAACTGAGCGGCGGCACTGAGCGAGCGCATGCCGGCGAGCGCGGCGACGACCAAGAGGTTGAAAATGGCCGGCAATGGGTGGCGAAGGCCGGACGGGTCACGCGGGTCAGGAATAGCGCCCAAGACCTCGCTCAGCGACGGCGGTTCCATGCCAGCCTCCGGGAACAGGACCGAAGGCCGATAGCCTGGCTTCTGCTACTTGCCAAGCTCAACACACTAAACAGCCCTGTTGACGAGTTCACCGAAAAGTTGGCGGTGGTGCGATCGGCGGTACCGGCGGTATTGGTGGCACCGGTGCCCAAGGTGGTACTGGCGGATACTCGCTTGGTACCGGCAAGGGTGGCGCTGGTGGTGCCGGTGGTTCGTCCACCAATGGTGGTGCCGGTGGTGCTGG
>CAYWTU010001021.1:0-1503 GCA_964461275.1 uncultured Pirellulales bacterium
CTGGTCACGTATACCCGGTGTTGATCTCGTCCGGAGTCGAAGTGGCTCCGCGTATTGACGAAGGGGGAGTCGACGTGATTGATGTGCTGGATGTCGGTGGGCGCACCGTGACGAGGATGCGATGGGATTCGGTGCTGAGCGCTGCCGTGGAACGCAATGGCGCATCGGGCGTGTAGGCGTTAGGCGCGGCAAAACCGCGTGACATACCACCGTCGAATGTTGCGACGATCTCACACTATTCGGGGGTCGGCGAATCTCTGGATGCGAATGTTCATTTCAACAGTAGGCTCAGGCGATGAGCCTCATGCCGACACAAGCAACGTCGATGGACACCGGAGCGCAGCCGCAAGCTCGACGATCTTGGCGTCGGTCGGCGCTGGCGCTGACCGTTCTGGTTGTCGCCACGGTTCATGGCAACAATCGCCAGCCCGCGGGCCCTGCCAGCGGATTTGGATTACGAGGGGAGCCCACCGCCGACTTGCCCGCCAGCCACCTGCGGGTGGCTTCGTTCAACATTCATGGCGGCCGCGACGGCCGCGATCATCGCGACCTGTCGCGCACGGCCGTTTCGCTCGCAGGCGTTCACCTAGCTGGGCTCAATGAAGTTCGCGGCGGTTGGCGCGGCGACCAGGCGCGATTCCTGGGCGAGAGGCTGGGCCTGGCCTGGCTCTACGCCCCCAGTGAACGGCGCTGGTGGCGCGATCACTGGGGCAACGCCCTGTTGAGCGCCGCCCCTGTTGGCGCCTGGCGGCGGACCCCGCTGAGCGGCACCCGTGGCAAAGGCTTCCGCAATTACCTGGTGGCCGAAGTGCTTCACTTCGATGCGACCGTACACGTCCTACTGACACACGTCGACACCGCGCACGATCGCGAGGCGCAGTTGCAAACGGTCATCGATGCGTTCATGAAGCTGCCCGAGCCATCCCTGTTGCTAGGCGACCTCAATTCGGATGCCGGCGACCCGTTGGTGCAGCGGCTGTTAGCCACGCCCGGCGCCGTCGATTGCTTGGCCGATGCCGCCCAAGACTACAGCCGTCGTCGGATCGATTGGATCGTGGCCCGTGGCCTGCGACCTTTGGCGGCAGGCATTCGCGACGACAAAGCTTCAGACCACCCCTGCGTCTGGGCCGATCTGGCGCCGTTGCCGGGCGCGTCGAATCCGCGCTGACTTGTGCCGCCAGGCTGGACCAACGGCCAAGCGCTTGGTTGTTTCTCGACAACGGTCGCCCCGCCAGATACGCTGAAAGGGGCCTCAGTGGCCAACAAACAACCCGTCCGTTGCGCTGGAATCAACGGGAGCTAGCGGACCACTTTCCGGTTGTTTGGCGGACTCCGAGGGCGCCGTTATTGCCCCGAGTGTGATCCCCTGACCGCCGGCAGGCTCGCGATGCGTTCGTGGCTTTCACGCTGGACACTCACTGTGGCGCTGGCCGGCGTCGTCGGCCCCTCCGCGCTCGCGACCGACGATACGTATCGCATCGAATTGATGCTGCGGCACGGCGA
>CAYWTU010001022.1:0-1500 GCA_964461275.1 uncultured Pirellulales bacterium
TACTTCGTAGTAGCCCGTCGTCGGCAGGTCGACTGACGCGGCGGAGCGCTGCCACGCGAGCTCGTTCTTCGGCGCGTCGACCTTGGCGGTCTTCCACGCCGCGCCATAGTCGGTAGCGATGTCGACCGACTTGATGTCGGCGTCGCTGGTCACGTCCATCGGCAACAGAAACTTGGCCCGTGGTTCGGGATCGGTTAGCTGCGCCACCCGGCGACGGTTCCGCTGTCGGGCGTCGTCTGGGCGGTCGGGCAGGTGGGTGAATCCGCACTCGCCGCCTTGATCCATAATGAACCGGGCGATGGCCCAGGCGATCGAGTGGTCGTTGGCTACCCCCAGGATTAGTCCCTTCTTGCCGTCAAACAAACCCATCTCCAACTCCTCGCGGTGATGAATGATTGTGCCCGCCATCAGCCTCTAGGCGGACGCCGTGGCCCGCTGCAACATACCCGCTGGGCCAATTCGGCTCAACGCGGCACGCGGCCGCCGTAGATTCGCGCGCATGGCAAAGTGTCGCGGCAATCAGTACAGTTGTGTGTCCGCCACCTCCGGCCCATCGCCAGCCTATTGGTTGCCGCCATGACGACCGACCATCCCGCAGGTTCTGACTCGTATAGCCGTCCGGTTTCGCCTGGCCTGCGCCTCTGGCCCGCGGTGCTGATTGTGCTTGGCGCCGCGATCACGGCCGGCGTGCTCTGGATTCCCGGATATATGGACCAGGCCATCCGAAACCTGGCCACGCAGATACTCGTCCTTCTGACGCTCCTGGCGTTAGCCGCGTGGCTGCTGCTGTTTTCGCGACTGGCTGGGCGCGTGCGGGGCCGGCTGGCGTTGGCTTTGGCGGCGGCCGTGGCGGCGATCGTGGCCAGCGTGCGGCTGGAAGGTCTGAGCGGCGACCTGTGGTTCGATTGGGGCTGGCGATGGCGAACGCCAACCGCGTTTCAAGATGGCCGACTGGGAACGGCCGATCTGACGACCGTCACGCGGCACGACTACCCTCAGTTCCTGGGCCCGCGGCGCAACGCGGTCGACACCGATACTCGGCTAGACCCCGACTGGCAGGCCCATCCGCCCCGAGAGGTGTGGCGCCGCGAGGTGGGATCGGGCTGGTCCTCGCTGGCGGTGGTTGGTGATTTCGTCGTCACGCAGGAACAGCTTGCCGCCGGAGAGGCCGTGACCTGTTACGAACTCAAGACCGGCAACCCCGTCTGGAAGTACGACGATTCGGACGCCGTGCCGCGGGTGGACGACTTGATTGGTGGCGACGGTCCGCGGGCCACGCCGACGATTGCCGGCGGTCGGGTCTATGCCCTGGGGCCATCGGGAACGCTGAATTGCCTGGACGGCCGGGACGGTTCGCGCGTGTGGTCGCGACAGATCGAGAAAGAGGCCGCCGCCGAGCGGCCGCCGTGGGGCTACAGCGGCTCGCCGCTGGTGATCGACGAGTTGGTCGTGGTCGGCGCCGGCGGCCCGGACGACAAATCGCTGCTGGCCTTTCGCACG